>NZ_JBEZJL010000063.1:0-62068 GCF_040651755.1 Actinomadura sp. NPDC048394
CCTTGCGCAGCAGGGCGGCCTTCTCGGCGATGCCGGTCTCGATCGGGGTGGTCATCCAGCCGTCGGCGTGGCGGGCGATCCACTTCATGGTCTGGTTGCCCCCCTGTGGTCGGGGTTGGTGATCACGGTTCGGTCCGCGGGGCGTCGGGGGCTTCGCCCCTTGCCCCCTTGTGGTCGGGGTTCGTGATCAGGTTTCGGTCGGTGGGGCGTCGCTTGTTTGGGGCTTCGCCCCTTGCCCCCTTTGGGGCTTCGCGCCTTGGGCCCTGACGATCGGGGTGGCTCTGCTGCGACTTCTCGTTGGCGGGAGTTGACGGGGGTGGGGGCGTTGTTGGGCGGTTTGTGCTGAGATTCTTCGGGTGTTCGGGTGGTTCGGTGCGCTAGCTGGGGTGGTTGGCCGGCGGCCGGGGCGGCGGGGGTTGTCGGCGGGGTGCGGGGCGGTTACCTTGCTCGGTAATTGATAGGAAACCTTCCTATCAATTACCGGTTTCGGGGGGCGGCCGGTCGTTGTGGCACCACCACCCCGAAAGCAGGTGTCGGCATGCGAAGACTTCTCGCGCTCCTGGTGTCGTTCGTGGTCGTCGCGGCGTTGGCGGCGGCTCCCGCGCGGGCGGCGTCGCGGCTCACGGCGACGTTCAGCCTGTCCGGGACGACCGGGAAGTACGTGGTCGCCAATCCCGGGACGTCCGACGTGAGCGGCTGGAAGCTGACGTTCGAGCTGCCGGCGGGCGTCACGGTGAGCAACCCGCAGAACGCCACGGTGTCCCAGAATGGGACGAAGGTGACGCTCACGCCCGCGTTCTACATCACCACCGTGAAGGCGGGCGGGAGCACCGAGCCCTACAGCCCGACGTTCACGCTGAGCTCCGCCGCGCAGCCGGCGAACTGCCTGCTCAACGGGGCGAACTGCGACGGGTCGGGCGAGCCGCCGCCCGTGGTCGCGGCGGTCACCGCCGAGTACTCGGTGAGCGGGACGCAGGCGAAGTTCGTCGTCGCGAACGGCACCGCCACGGCCCTGGACGGCTGGACGATCGTGTTCGACCTGCCGGACGGCGTGACCGCGAGCGGCGCGCAGAACGGGACGATCAGCCAGAACGGCACGACCGTCACCCTGTCCTCGGTCTACTACAACTCCTCGGTCGGGGCCGGGAAGACGACGGAGCCGTACAGCCCGACGTTCACCGTCAGCAGGTCCAGCGCGGAGCCGGTGAGCTGCCGGATCAACGACGCCAACTGCGACGGGTCCGCGGACGTCCCGCCGAGCGCGCCGGGCGGGCTGAAGACGACGGTGAAGACGACGAAGACCGTGTCGTTGAGCTGGGACGCGGCTAAGGCGGGAAGCCTGCCGGTCGCAGGGTATGAGGTGTACAGCGGGTCGGCGGTCGTGGCGACGGTGCCCGGCACCAGTGCGACCGTCACCGGGCTGGTGCCGAACACCGACTACACGTTTACGGTGAAGGCACGTGACCGGAAGGGGAACCTCTCCGCGGCGAGCGCGCCCGTCACCGTGAAGACCAACGATCCGGGCGACGACACGCAGGCGCCGTCCGTTCCGGCGGGGCTGCACAGCACGGGTAAGGACGCGGCGAGCGTTGGGCTTGCGTGGAACGCCGCGTCGGACAACACCGGGATCGCGAACTACGACGTGCTGGTGGACGGGAAGGTCGCGACGACGGTGACCGGGACGTCCGCGACGGTCGCGGGGCTGTCGCCGTCCACCGAGTACTCGTTCACCGTCCGGGCGCGCGACCTGTACGACAACGTGTCGGCGGAGAGCGCGGCGGTGAAGGTCACGACGGACGATGTGGTCAGCGGTTACGCGCGAGTCGGCTACTTCGTCCAGTGGGGCATCTATGGGCGGCAGTACTTCGTGAAGAACCTGGACACGACGGGCAACGCGGCGCGGCTGACGCACCTCAACTACGCGTTCGCCAACATCGACCCGAAGAACCTGACGTGCCTGCAGGGCGTCACGAAGGGCACCACGTCCGACCCCGAGGACCCGAGCCAGGGCGACGGCGCGGGCGACGCCGAGGCGGACTACGGCCGGCCGTTCAGCGCGGCGCAGTCGGTGGACGGCGTCGCCGACACCGGCTGGGAGAAGCTGCGCGGCAACTTCAACCAGCTGAGGAAGCTGAAGGCGAAGTACCCGAAGCTGAAGATCCTCATCTCGATCGGCGGCTGGACGTACTCCAAGTACTTCTCCGACGTCGCCGCGACGGACGCGTCGCGGAAGAAGTTCGTCAGCTCGTGCATCGACACCTACATCAAGGGCGATCTGCCCGAGTACGAGAGCGCGGGCGGGCCCGGCGCGGCCGCCGGGATCTTCGACGGCATCGACCTCGACTGGGAGTGGCCGGGCTCGGACGGGCACCCCGGCAACCACGTCAGCGCGGCCGACAAGCAGAACAACGCGCTGCTGATCGCCGAGTTCCGCCGCCAGCTGGACGCGCTGACAGCGCAGACCGGCGAGCGCTACGAGCTGACCGCGTTCACCCCGGCGGATCCGGCGAAGATCGCTGCCGGGTGGGACCTTCCCCAGGTCGCCAAGTCGCTGGACATCTTCAACGTCCAGGGCTATGACTTCCACGGCTCCGGCAGCGACAACTCGTGGGAGCCGAACCGGACCGGCCACCAGGCCAACCTGTACACCGACACCGACGACCCGTACCCGTTCCACTTCAGCGTCGAGAACGCGGTGAACGCCTACCTCGACGCCGGCGTGAACCCGCGCAAGCTGACGATCGGGCTCGCCTACTACGGCCGCGGCTGGCAGGGCGTCGCCGACGGCGGCAAGGGCGGCCAGTGGCAGGCCGCGAACGGCGCGGCGCCCGGCCAGTTCCAGGAGGAGGCGGGGACGCGCGGCTACGCCAACCTGGTCTCCAGCCTGCCGAACTGCACGGTCGCGCATGACGAGCAGGCCGTCGCGACGTCCTGCTTCACCGGCGACGGCGGCCAGTGGTGGTCGTTCGACGACGCCTGGTCGATCGGGAAGAAGGCCGCCTGGCTGAAGAGCAGGCATCTGCTGGGCGTCATGATCTGGGAGATGTCCGGCGACCCGGGCGTGCTGACCAAGGCGCTCGACGACGGGCTGGGCTGACCGCCCGACTCAGGGCCGGCGCCGTCTCCCCCGCGCGGTGCCGGCCCTGTCCCCCGTCACGGCAGCCGCGGGGCCTCGCCCGGCAGGTCGCCGGAGGCCGGGGCGCGCAGGCCGTCCAGGATGACGTGCAGGTTGCGGTCCCACTGCTCCTCGCCGGCCCGCAGGCCGAGCGTGTGCGGGCCGGTCGCCGCCGACACCAGCAGGAACGCCACGTCGGTCCACCTGACGTCGGCGCGCACGGCGCCCGCGTCCTGCGCCCGCTCGACCAGCCGCCGGATGCGGTCGCGCAGGTCGGCGCGGGAGTGGCCGAGGACGTCGCCGAGCGCCTCGTTGATGTCGCACAGCTCGTTGCGGCGGCGGATGTAGGACGCGGCGAACGTCCGGAAGCCCTCCCACGGGTCGTCGGCGGCCAGGCAGGCGTCGGCGGACGCGATGATCTCGCCGATCAGCTCGTCCACGACGGCCTTCAGCAGCTCCTCCAGCGAGCCGACGCGGCGGTAGAAGGTGCCGATCCCGACGCCGGCGCGGCGCGCGATGTCATGCGCGGTGATCTCCGATCCGGCCTCGCGGGCGGCCTCGTGGGCCGCCGCCACCAGGCGTTCCACGTTGCGGCGGGCATCGGCGCGGGGCCGGTGCCCGGTCCCGTCGTCCAGCAGCCGGTCCACCGCGGGCCAGGTCACGTCCATGGCCCCAATCTACCAGCAAGCGGACGAGCACCCTCCAGTTAAATGGACGAGTGTCGTCCGCTTGTGTTAGCGTCGGCAAGCGGACGGTGCGAGTCCGGTTGACGGAGGGGTGCTCATGGACACGAAGACGCTGGTGAAGCCGCGGCGCGTCGCGGAACGGGAGGCGGGGAGAGGCGACCGGGCCGCGCTGGCGGCGGGCGCGGCGGCGGCGTTCATGGTGTTCATCGGCACCACGATCGTGACGCTCGCGCTGCCGACGATGCTGCGGGCGCTGCACGGCGGGGCGGCGGCCGGGGAATGGATCGTCAACGCCTACACGCTGACGCTGGCGGCCGGCCTGATCAGCGCGGGGGCGCTGGCGGACGTCCTCGGCGCCCGCCGGGTCTTCCTCGCCGGGCTGGCCGTGGTGGCGCCCGCGTCCGCCGTAGCGGCCGCCGCCGGCGCCGTCCCGGTGCTGATCGCCGCGCAGCTCGCGATGGGCGCGGGCGCGGCGCTGCTGCTGCCGAGCTCGCTGGCGCTGGCGACGTCCGGCGCGCGGGACGCCGCCGGGCGGGCCCGGGCGGTGGCGGTGTGGGGCGCGACCGGCGGTGTCGGCCTGGCGGCCGGGCCGCTGGTCGGCGGGGTGCTGATCGCCGCTGCGGGGTGGCGGGCGGTGTTCCTCGTGAACGTGGTGCTCGGGGCGGCGGCGGCCGCGGTGACGCTGGCCCGGGTCGGTGCTGTCCCGGCCCGCCCGCGCCGGTTGGACCTCGGCGGGCAGCTCACCGCGGGCGCGGCGATCGCGGGCCTGGTCTTCGGCATGATCGAGGGCCCGCACCTGGGCTGGGCGCACCCGGCGGTGCTCGCCGCGGGCGGGGTGTTCGCGGCGGGGCTCGCCGCGTTCGCCCTCGTCGAGCGCCGCGCCGCCGACCCGCTGCTGCCGCTCGGGCTCTTCCGGCGGGCGGGCTTCTCCGGCATGTCCGCGCTCGGCGTGCTGTTCAACTTCACCTTCTACGGCGTGATGTTCGCGCTGAGCCTGCTCCTCCAGGAGGTCAAGGGGGAGCCGCCGCTGGTCGCCGGGCTCTCGTTCCTGCCGTTCACCGGGCTGATAGCGCTCGGCAACCTGGTGACGCCGTCGCTGCTCGCGCGCTTCGGCTCCACCGTCGCGCTCCTGGCCGGAGAGCTGCTGTTCGGCGGCGCCATCGCCGCGATCCTGGTCACGGGGCCGCTGCCCCAGGAGTGGCCACTGCTGCTGGCCATGACCCCGGCGGGCCTCGGCGGGGGCATGGTCGTCGCCGCGATGACGACGCGGCTGGTCGAGTCGGTGCCGGCCGCGCTCACCGGCGCCGCGACGGCCGCGTACAACACCGGCCGCCAGGTCGGCTCGTCGGCGGGCGTCGCGGTGTTCGGCCCGCTCCTGGCGGGCGCCGCGTTCACGACGGGCTTCCGGATCGCCCTGGGCCTCGCCGTCGCCGCGGTCGCCGCCACCGTGCCCGTCACGATCGCCCTCCGGCACGACACCGCCTCCGCCCGTCCGCGATGACCCCGAGCCGACCCCCTCGGACGGCCCCCTCGGACGGCCCCCTCGGACGGCCCCCTCGGGCGGCCACCTCGGGCGGCCACCTCGGGCGGCTCGGCAGTCCGCCGCGGCGGTAGAGGTGCGGGTGACTCTGGCCACATGCGGGGAGTGTCTCCGCATGTCAGCCGACCGGCCCCGGCGAGGGCGCCATGGGCTGCGGCTATTTGCCGTCCATTGGGAAGAACCTGCCCGGAGGTGAACCTGTGGATAGGAAGACAGGCGCGAGAGCCGGGGCACTGGCCCTGGCCGGGATGGTGGTGCTCGCGGGATGCAGCGGCACGGGTGACGGCGCGAAGGCGCACGCCGACGCGACGGCGCCGGCCGGCGGGAGCGCGCAGCAGTTGCAGCAGCAGTACGAGAGGGTGGTGGAGAGCGTCCTGCCGTCGGTGGTGAAGATCGCGACGGACCAGGGCGAGGGCTCCGGTGTCGTCTACGACGGCAAGGGCGACATCGTGACGAACGCGCACGTGGTCGCCGGGGCGCACCGGATCGAGGTCACGACGTCCGGCGGCGGCAGCCCGCTGAAGGCGAGCCTGGTCGGCTCGTTCGCGGCCGACGACCTCGCGGTCGTGAAGGCGGACGGCGGCGGCGCGCTGCGCCCGGCGTCCTTCGGCGACTCCGGCAAGGCCCGGGTCGGGCAGATCGTGCTGGCGATGGGCAACCCGCTCGGGCTGGCGGGCAGCGTGACGAACGGGATCGTGTCCGCGCTGAACCGGACCGTGTCCACCAAGCGGGAGGGCGCGTTCCCCGGCGCGACGATCGCCGACGCGATCCAGACCAGCGCGCCCATCAACCCCGGCAACAGCGGCGGCGCCCTGGTCACGCTGGACGGCCGGGTCATCGGGATCCCGACGGCGGCGGCGTCCGACCCGCAGATGGGCGGCGCGGCGGTCGGCATCGGGTTCGCGACGCCGAGCGCCACCGTGCAGAAGATCGTCCCGCAGCTGATCCGGAGCGGGAAGGTGACGCGGTCCGGGCGGGCCGCGCTGGGAGTGACCGTCCGCGCGATCGTCGACCCGGCCACCGGGCGGCCCAGCGGCGTCGCCGTCGTGGGCGTGACGAAGGGCGGCGGCGCCGACAAGGCCGGGATCAAGCCGGGCGACCTGATCCTCGCGGTGAACGGCACGCCCACTCCCGACCCCACCGCACTGGAGAGCCTGCTCGCCGGCCTCAAGCCCGGCGGCGGCGTCAAGGTGCAGGTCCAGCAGCCCGACGGGACGAAGGAGCAGGTCGACGTGACGCTCGGCCAGCTGCCCGGCTCCGGCTGACAGCGCGTCCCCCGCGCCCTCCATGGCGGTGAGATCCCGTCACAGCATGTGACGTCTGAAGGACCATGACCGGCCGGTATCGGAGGCCCGAATGCGGGCATTTATATCGTGAGGCGATGTATTCGGGTCTCCGATGCGCCGGCTCCGGATTCGACAGGAGGTGATCGGCCTGAGCTCCCCAGCCACATCGGCCGCGGCCCCGCCCCGCGCGGGCGCCGATCCGGCGGGCCAGCCCGCCGAGGCGCTGCTGATGGAGATGAACCTGCCCGGGGTGAGCGGCGCGCGCAGGGAGGAACTGCGCGCGGCGCTCGTCCGGATGCACGCGCCGATGGTGCGGCGGATCGCGCACCGCTACGCCCACCGGGGCGAACCGGTGGAGGACCTGGCACAGGTCGCCTACCTCGGCCTCGTCAACGCGATCAACCGGTTCGATCCCGAACGCGGCGACCAGTTCTTCGTCTACGCCTATCCCATGGTCCTCGGGGAGGTCCGCCGCTACTTCCGGGACCGGACCTGGGGGATCCGCGTGTCCCGCCGCATCCAGGAACTGCGCCCGCGGTTGCAGCGCGCCACCCAGCGGTTCCTCCAGGCGCACGGCCGCTCCCCCACGCCCGGTGAGCTGGCCGCGATCCTCGGCGTCAGCCTGGAGGAGGTCACCGACGCCCTCCTGGCGTGGGAGTCCTACCGGCCGCTGTCCCTGGACGGCGCCGGCGACGGCGACCCCGAGGGCGCCCCGCTCGCCGAGCGGCTCGGGGCCGAGGACGCCGCGCTGCAGCACGTCGTCGACGGCGAGACGCTGCACGGCCTGCTGGCCCGGTTGCCGGAGCGGGAGCGCACGATCGTGCTGCTGCGCTTCTTCGGCAACAAGACCCAGTCGCAGATCGCAGAGGAGCTCGGCATCTCCCAGATGCACGTCTCGCGCCTGCTGAGCAAGACGCTGACGCACCTGCGCGAGCAGATGTACGGCCCCTGACAACGCGGTCCCGTCTCGCCCGAACAGCCCCCACGACCCGCGCCGCCCGCACGGCCCGCACGTCCCGCTCGCGGAGTTCTCTCTGGGCAGGAACCGGCTGAGCGCCGACACCATGCAGGCGGAGCACGGGCTTGGGACGCGGAGCGGGCCGTCTCGACAACGGCCAGGCTGTTTCGCCGTACAGCGCAAGCAGAGCGGCGGAACAACCTGCCCGTCGTGACGGGGGCTCCGGGGGTCGCCCCCCGGAACCCGCGGTTCAGTTCTCGCGCAGGGCGCGCAACGACTGCTTGAGGGATCCGAGGGTCTTGAAGACCGCGGTCGGCTCGTAGCCGCAGTGCGCCATGCAGTTCGCGCAGCGCGGGTCGCGGCCCCGGCCGTAGGACTCCCAGTCGGTCTCGTCCAGCAGCTCCCGGTAGGTCTGCGCGTAGCCGTCCGACATCAGGTAGCAGGGGCGCTGCCAGCCGAACAGGGAGTAGGACGGGATCGCCCAGGCGGTGCAGCCGAAGTCGGCCTTGCCTTCGAGGAAGTCCAGGAACAGCGGCGAATGGTTCAGCCGCCACCGCTTGCGGTTGCCGTCCCCGAACGCCTTGCGGAACAGCTCGCGGGTCTCCTGGACGCCGAGGAAGTGCTCCTGGTCGGGCGCCTTGTCGTAGGCGTACCCGGGCGAGAGCATCATCTCGTCCACCTGCAGGTCGTCGTTGAGGTAGTTCAGGACGTCGATGACGGTCTGCGGGGTGTCGGTGTTGAAGAACGTGGTGTTGGTGGTGACCCGGAAACCGCGCTCCTTGATGAGCTTGACCGCGGCGACGGCCTCCTCGAACACGCCCTCCTTGCAGACCGACTCGTCGTGCCGCTCCTGCAGGCCGTCGATGTGCACGGTGAAGGCGAAGTACGGCGACGGCGTGAACTTGTCGAGCTTCTTGGGGACCAGCAGCGCGTTCGTGCACAGGAACACGAACTTCTTCATCTTCACCAGCTCGTCGACCATCTCGCCGATCTGCGGGTGCATGAGGGGCTCGCCGCCGGCGATCGACACCATCGGGGCGCCGCACTCCTTCACGGCGGCGATGGCCTGCTCCACCGGCATGCGCCGCTTGAGCACGTCGGCGGGGTGCTGGATCTTGCCGCAGCCCGCGCATTTGAGGTTGCAGGCGAACAGCGGTTCGAGCTCCATGATGAGCGGGAACTTGTCGTTGCCGCGCACCTTGTTGGTCATGATGTGCGATGCGACGCGGACGCTCTGGCGCAAGGGCATCGGCATTATGGTCGGACCTCCTTCGGCAAGGTGAACTCGGTGGTCTCCACCGTGACCTCGCGTTCCACGAGGTCGGCGGGGCCGAGGCCGCGCAGCGCGGCGACGACCGCGGCGAGCACGGCGGGCGGCGCGGACGCGCCGGCGGTGACGCCGACGGCGCGGGCGCCGCGGAGCCGGTCGAGCGGGACGTCGGCCGGGCCGTCGATCAGCACGGCGGGCGCGCCCGCCTGCTCGGCGACCTCGACGAGCCGGCGCGAGTTGGACGAGTTGGCCGACCCGACGACGAGCACGAGGTCGGCGTCGCGGGCGACGCGGGTCACGGCGCGCTGCCGGTTCGTGGTGGCGTAGCAGATGTCGTCGGTGTGCGGGCCCCGCGCGTCCGGGAACCGCCGGGTGATGGCGGCCGCCACCTCGCCCGCCTCGTCGGCGGACAGGGTGGTCTGCGTGAGGTAGGCGACGGGACGGTCCGCCGGCAGCGCGGCGACGTCGGCGGGGGTCTGAACGAGCACCGTGGACTCGGGCGCCTCGCCGAGCGTGCCCTCGACCTCCTCGTGCCCGGCGTGCCCGATCAGCGCGACGAGGTCGCCCCGCGCGGCGTACCGCCGGGCCTCGGCGTGCACCTTCGCGACCAGCGGGCACGTCGCGTCGATGACGCGCAGCCCGAGCCGTCCGGCCTCGGCGCGGACGGCGGGCGCGATGCCGTGCGCGGAGAACACCGTCACCGCGCCGGGTGGGACCTCGTCCAGCTCGTCGACGAACACGGCGCCGCGCCGGGCGAGGTCGTTCACGACGTGGGTGTTGTGGACGATCTGCTTGCGCACGTACACGGGCGGGCCGTGCATCTCCAGGGCGCGTTCGACGATCTCGATGGCGCGTTCCACGCCGGCGCAGAAGGACCGCGGCGAGGCGAGGAGGATCCGGCGCGGGCCGACGGCCTCCGCCCAGGTGCGCAGGGCGGGCGCGACGGCCCGCAGCCGGCGCAGGGCGGCGGTCCCGCCGGTGAGGGTGGCGGGGCTGAGCAGCGGGCGGTGCGGGGTGTCGACGATCGCGCGGACGACCGCCACCGGGCGGTCCCCGGCCGCGGCGGCGAGCGGCGCCGACTCCATGTCGACGGCCATCGCCCCGGTCGCGGCGAGCGCGGCGCGTTCGCGGCCGGTGACGATGTGGTCGGCGGTGACGAGCGGGCCGCGGTGCACGGTCGCGCCGGTCGTCCGCTCCAGGAGCCCGGCGAGGGGCTCGGCCGTGGGGCACGGGATCGGCGGGCCGGTGCCCCGGATCTCGGTCGCGACGAACAGGTCGCCGGGCCGCAGCCGGTCGTCGAGCGCGCCGCCGAAGCCGGCCACGGCCAGCGCGTCGACGTCGCCCAGCCGCGCGGCGGCCTTCCGCGCCCGTGCGGGGCCGGCGCCGGTCCGGACGACCGGGAGGCCGCCGCGCGCGAGCGCCCGGGCCTCGATCCCGAGCGCCGCGCGCACCGCGAACTCCGTCACCGGTCCCGTCCCAGGTAGCGGCCGAGGGCGCTGATCGGGAACACCAGCCGGTACAGGTGGTAGTTGATGTAGAAGTCGCCGGGGAAGCCGGTGCCGGTGAACTGGTCCTCGTCCCAGGTGCCGTCCGGGCGCTGGTTCTCCACGAGCCAGCGGACGCCGGCCTCGACCGCCGGCGAGCGCTCGCCGGCGGCGAGCAGCGCCAGCAGCGCCCAGGCGGTCTGCGACGGGGTGGACGTGCCGCGCCCGATCCACGCCGGGTCGTCGTAGGAGCGCAGGTCCTCGCCCCAGCCGCCGTCGGGGTTCTGGTGGTGCTCCAGCCAGGCGACGGCGCGGCGGATCGGTGGCTTGTCCGGCCGGACGCCCGCGGCGATCAGCGCGGGCACCACGCCGCCGGTGCCGTACACGTGGTTGGCTCCCCACCGGCCGAACCAGGAGCCGTCCGCCTCCTGTGCCTTGAGCAGCCACACCACCGCGCGCTTGGTGACGGGCGCCTCCGCGTGGCCCTCCTTGGCGAGGGCCTCGACCACGTGCGCGGTGACGTCCGCCGACGGCGGGTCGATGACGGCACCGAAGTCGCAGAACGGCAGCTTTGTGCACAGCTCCTGGGTGTTGTCGGCGTCGAACGCGGCGAACCCGCCGTCCTTCGACACCATCCCGGACATCCAGCGGACGGCCCGGTCGATCGGCTCGCGCGCCTCGGGCAGCCCGGAGCGGCGCAGCGCGAGGATCGCCTCGGCGGTGTCGTCGGTGTCGGGGTACAGGTCGTTGTCGAACTCGAACGCCCACCCGCCCGGCGGCAGGTCCGGCCGCCGCACCGACCAGTCCCCCGGCCCGCGGATCTCCTCGTTCACGACCCAGCGGGCCGCGCGCAGCAGCGCGGGGTCCCCGGCGGGCGCGCCCGCGTCCGACAGCGCGTTCATCGCGAGGACGGTGTCCCACACCGGCGACTGGCACGCCTCCAGGCGGCGGCCCTTCTCGTCCTCGATCGTGAACCGGTCGAGCCCGGCGAGCCCGCGCTTCATCACCGGATGGTCGAGGTCGTAGCCGAGCAGGCTCAGCGCCATCAGCGAGTACACCCACGGCGGCTGGATGCCGCCCCAGCAGCCGTCCGCCTCCTGCCGCGCGACGATCCACTCGGCCGCGCGGCGCAGCGCGGCGTTCCGCAGCGGCGCCACCGGGCGCTTCTCGTAGACGTGCAGGAACCGGTCCAGCGTGTTGAACGCCCTGCCCCAGCCGGTCGCCTTCCGGGCGGGGCGGCGGCCCGCGCGCAGCTCGGCCAGGTCGAACGGCAGCGACCGGACGGGCCGCAGCGACCCGAGGATCGTCAGCGGCACGATCGTCTGCCGCGCCCAGCACGCCCAGCTGTAGACGTTCAGCGGGACGCGGCTCGGCAGGAACATCAGCTCCGGCGGCATCACGGGCAGGTCGTCCCAGGACCACTGGCCGAACAGCGCGAGCCAGATGCGGGTGAACACGCGGCTGCCCTCGATGCCGCCGGCCTCGCGCGCGTAGGCGGCGGCCTTGCGCATGTGCTCGGCGTCCGGGGCGTCGCCGGCCAGCCGCAGCGCGACGTACGCCTCGATGGTGGTGGACGGGTCCGGCGGACCCCCGTAGAAGTTCGCCCACGTCCCGTCGGCGCGCTGCTGCGAGCGGATCCAGCGCGCCGCGGCGGCGGTCTCGGCGTCGGTGCGGATGCCGAGGAACTGGCGCAGCAGCAGGTCCTCGGCGTCCATGGTGACGTTGGTCTCCAGCTCGGCCTTCCACCAGCCCTCGGCCGACTGCAGGCCGAGCAGGTGGTCGCGGGCCGCCTCGACGGCGGCCGCGGCCGCTTCGGTGAGTCCGGGGGCTTCCGTCGTGGTCATTCGGCATCCTGCTTTCTGACGGGTCCCCGCTTCCCGGTGCGGGCCCGTCGCTCAGTGGTCCCGGGCGCTCGGTGCTCCCTGTCGTCAGTGGTCCCGGGCGGTGACGAAGAGCGCGATGTCGCGGAACTCCGCGCGGACCGCGTCGTCCATCTCCACGTCGCCGACGTGCTTGGCGGCCAGCGCGACGCGGCGGTCGGCCTCGGCCTCGGCCCAGGCGCGGCCGCCCGCCGCCTCGACCAGCTCCGCCATCTCCCGCAGGTCGGCCTCGGCGGGGTCGCCGGGCGCGGCGTACAGCTCGGCGAGCCGCGCGGACTCGGCGGTCCCGGCGGTCAGCGCGGCCACCACCGGCAGCGACTTCTTGCGGGCGCGCAGGTCCGACAGCACCGGCTTGCCGGTCGTCTCCGGGCTCCCCCAGATGCCGAGCAGGTCGTCGACGAGCTGGAACGCCAGGCCCATCTCCGTCCCGTACCCGGTGAGGGCGGTGACCAGCTCCGCCGGGGCCTCGCCGAGCATCGCGCCGATGGAGCTGGCGCAGGCCAGCAGCGCGCCCGTCTTGTCGGACGCCATCGTCAGGCACTCGTCGAGCGTGACGTCGGCGCGGGTCTCGAACCCCATGTCGAGGGCCTGACCGGAGATGAGCCGCTGGGTGGCGGCGGTCAGCGCCTCCGCGGCCCAGTGCGCGCCGCGGGTGTGCTGCTCCAGCAGCAGCTCCTCCGACAGCGCGAGCAGCGCGTCGCCGGCGAGGATCGCGGCCGCCGCGCCGAACACCGTCCACGCGGCGGGCCGGTGCCGGCGGGTCCGGTCGCCGTCCATGATGTCGTCGTGCAGCAGCGAGAACGCGTGCACGAACTCCACCGCGACCGCGCCGGGCAGCGCGTTCTCGGGCGGCGCGCCGGCGGCCCGTCCCGACAGCATCGCCAGCGCCGGGCGCAGCGCCTTGCCGCCCGCGTCGGCGGGACGGCCGTCGGCGTCGGTCCAGCCGAGGTGGTAGGCGATGACGCGGCGGTTGGCCGGGTCGAGGCGGTCCACGCAGGCGCGCATCGCCTCCTCGACGAGCGCGCGCCCGTCGGTGATCGAGCCGGGGACGGCGGTCATCGGCCGCTCACCCCGTCCAAGTGCCGCCGGACCAGCCGGGCGGCGGTCAGTCCACTGCGCACTGCCCCCTCCATGGTGTCGGGCCAGCCCGTGTCCGTCCACGCGCCGGCGAGGAACAGCCCGGGCAGGCGGGTCGCGGACGCGGGACGCAGCGCGCCGCTGCCGGGGCTCTGGCGGAACGTCGCGTGACGTTCGCGGGTGACGAAGAAGTCGGTGACGCGGGCCCGCCGGGCGGCCGGGAACAGCCGTTCCAGTTCGGGCAGGAACGCGGCGCGGACGTCGGCGGCGGGCGTGTCGATCCAGCCGTCGGCGGCCGACACCGAGACCGCGAGGTACTGGCCGCGGACGAGGCCGCTGATCTGCGTGCGGTCGAAGACCCACTGCACGGGCGAGCCGACCGCGGCGGCGAACGGCACGTCCATGACCGGCCGGTCGTAGACGACGTGCACGTTGATGATCGGGCTGGAGCCGAGACCGGGCCAGCGGTCCCGGTCCGGGCACGCCTGCGCCGGGACGAGCGGGGCCGCCGCGCGGTGCGGCACCGCGACGACGACGGCGTCCGCGGCGACCGGTTCGCCGTCCACCACGAGCTTCGGCCCGGCGTCGACCGCCGACACCTTCGCCTTCAGGTGGATCCGGCCGCCGAGCCGCTCGATCCGCTTCGCCGCGATCGTGCCGTGCAGTTCGCCGAGCGGGACGGTCGGGACGCCGATGTCGGCGGCGTCGGAACGGCCGAGCAGGCCCTGCTTGCACACCATCGTCGCGGGGCCCATCGCGGCGTCGTCGACGCCGATGTTCAGCGCCGAGATCAGGAACAGTTCCCACAGCGCGGTGCGGGCCCGCTCGCGCTGGCCGTGGGCGGCGAGCCAGCCGCCCATCGCCTGCGCGTCCAGTGCTGGGTCCTGCGGGTCGAGGCCCTGCAGGGCGAGCGACGCGCGCACGGCCCGCAGCCGGTCGCCCGGCGACAGCAGCCGGTACCCCGCGAGCGCGGGCAGCAGGTGCAGCGGGCCCGGCGCCTTCGCCCGGCGCAGCCTCCCGGCCGGGCCGTCCGGGGTGAGGACGCGGATGTCGAGGCGGTCCTGGACGCGGACGAGGTCCCGCGCGTCCAGCCGGTCGAGCAGCCCCCGGTAGGCGGTGCAGCACTTCAGGAAGACGTGCTGGCCGTTGTCGACGGTCAGGCCGTCCCGGTCGAACGAATGGGTCGCGCCTCCGAGCCGGGGCCGCGCCTCGTAGAGGGTGGTCCGCACGCCCGCCTCCAGGAGCGCGAGCGCGGCGCTGATCCCGGCGAGCCCGCCGCCGACCACGGCGACGTTCCCCCGGGGGCTCACCGCCGGATCCCGGTGAGCGCCGTCGCGGCGACGGCCGCCTTCTCCCACGCGGGCAGCGACATGCGACGTTCCAGCGCGCCCACCGGATCGGCGGTGATGCGCCGGAGCAGGCGCCGGTAGATGCCGGCCATCGTCCCCGTGCACGCGGCGCTGCGCCGGTCGAGCATCGGCAGCAGCCGCAACCCCGTCCCGTACCACTCCCCCGCGCGCGCCGCCTGGAAGCGGACCAGGGCCGCGAGCTGCTCGGGCGGGTCGGCGAACCGGCCGGACGCGTCCTGGTCGAGGGTGCAGCCGAACCTCGCGAGGTCCTTGGCCGGCAGGTAGACGCGGCCGCCGAGCCTGTCCTCGCGGACGTCGCGCAGGATGTTCGTCAGCTGCAGCGCGACGCCGAGCGCGTCGGCGCGCGTCCGCGCGACCCGCAGGTCGGCGGCGCCGAACACGCCGAGCGACAGCCGGCCGACCGACCCGGCGACGCACCGGCAGTACCAGAGCAGGTCGTCGAAGGTGTCGTAGGCCGCGCCGCGCACGTCGGCCTCGCAGCCGTCGATCAGCTCGCCGAACGCCTCCAGCGGGATCGGCATCCGCCGCGCCGCGTCCGCCAGCGCGACCATCACCGGGTCGTCCGGGTGGGCGCCGGGGTCGGCGAGCCGGCCGCGCTCGGCGGCCAGCGCGGCCAGCCGCGCATCAGGAGGCGCGTCGACGTCGTCGCCGATGTCGTCGATCCGCCGCGCGAAGGCGTAGACGGCGCTCAGCGCCCGGCGCTTCGGCGGGGGCAGGAGGCGGATCCCGTACGAGAAGTTGCGTGCCTGCGACCGGACGACCTCTTCGCAGTGCCGGTAAGCCCCGGCTGCGTCCATCTCATCTCCTTCCCAACATCCGCGACCACTCGGCGAGCAGCCGCGTCTTCCCCGGGCGTGACGGGCCGGACAGGACGTCGTAGGCGCGGCGGTCCAGCGCGGCGAGGGCGGCGAACCCGCCCGCCGCGTAGCCGGCGACGGCGACGCGCGCGAAACCCGGCAGGCTCCGGACGAGCGGCGCCCCTTCGGCGAGCAGTCGTCCTGCCCTTCCCGCCTGGAGGGCGATGACACCGCGCAGCCGCGTCGGGGTCGCCGCGGCCCGGAAGTCGTCCTCGGTGCAGCCGAACCGGCGCAGGTCGTCCGCCGGCAGGTACACCCGGCCGTTGCGGTGGTCCTCGCCGACGTCCTGGCAGTGCTCGATGACCTGCAGCGCGGAGCAGATCCGGTCGGAGAGCCGGAGCCGCGCCGGGGTGGCGGCGCCGAACACGTGCAGCACGATGTGCCCGACGGGGTCGGCCGACAGCGTGCAGTACTCCAGCAGCTCGTCGAACGTCCCGTAGCGGGTGACGACCTGGTCCTGGCGGTTCGCCCGCACTAGGCGGCGGAAAGGCTCCTCGGGGATCCGGCACTCGTGCACGGTGCGGGCCAGCGCGCGCATGACGGGGATCTCCGGGACGGCGCCCGCGTAGATCCGGTCGAGGTCGCGGTCCACGAGGTCGAGCAGGGCGGGGCGCTCATCCGGCGGCGCCTCGTCGCCGATGTCGTCCACGAGCCGGGCGTAGCCGTAGACGTCGAGCAGGTTCGCCCGGTGCCGGGCGGGAAGGAACCGGGCGGCCACCGGGAAGTTCTCCCGGGCCTGCAGGCGGTTCCTGATCTGGCGTTCGTAGGTCTCGTTCCATAAGCGCTCGCTGATGGACATCGTTTCCTTCGGGGGCGGCGCGCGGGGCGGGGCGGCGCTCTGCCGGTCGCAGTGGTCCCCATAACCCCGTTGATCGCTGGGTAAACGCGAAACCGATCATATATATGTGTATAGGCCAAGTTTTTGGGTTACTAGTGGTTGGTGACCCCAGAAACCGACCCCTCCGCGCTCCCCCCCGCGCCGGGCCGCCGGCCCCCGCTCGCGCGCGAACTCGCGTTCGGGCTGTCGCTCTTCGCCCTCTACGCCGTCGCCGCCGCCGTCCCCGTCGGCGACCGGCACGCGGCCGCCGCCGACCACGGCCGGCGGATCTACGACCTCGAGCGGACGCTGCACATCGCCGCCGAGAAGCCGCTCAACGACTGGCTCGCCGCGCACCGGTCCGTCGCCGTCGTCGCGAACTACGAGTACGCCACCGTCTACCTCGCCACCACGCTGTTCCTGCTGGCCTGGCTGTACCGCAGGCGCCCCGAGCGCTACCGGGTCGCCCGCAACTCCTTCGCTCTGATCAACGTGATCGGCGCGGTCTGCTTCGCGTTATGGCCGGTGGCGCCGCCGCGCCTGGTGCCCGACCTCGGGTTCGTGGACACCGTCATGAAGCACGGCACGTGGGGGTCGTGGGGCAGCCCGGTCGTCGACCACGCCGACCGGCTCGCGGCCATGCCGTCGCTGCACGTCGCGTGGGCACTGTGGGTGAGCGTCGAGCTGGCCCGGCTGTCGGTCCGGCGCCGGCTGCAGGCGGCGAGCCTGCTGCACGTCTTCGTGACGCTCTACGTCATCATGGCGACCGCGAACCACTACGTGCTGGACGCGGCGGGCGCGCTCGCCGTGGTCGTGCTCGCGTACCTCGTGACCGACCGTGACCCCGGCCGCCCGCGCGCCCCGATCGTCCCGCCCGAGGACGCGTTCTTCCTGGCCGTCGAGTCGGACCGGACGCCGCAGCACGTCGGCGGGCTGATCTTCCTCGACGCGCCGGACGGGTCGCCGAGCCGCGCGGACATGATCGCGACGCTGCGCGGGAAGCTGGACGAGCTGCCCCGGCTGGGCCAGCGGATGACCCCCGCGTCGCGGCTGCGCCGGCGCCGCTGGGTCCGCCACCCGGTGATCGACTGGGACTGGCACGTGCACGAGGAGGTCCTGGCGGAGGGCGGCGACGCCGGGCTCAACGCGCTCGTCGGCGCGCTGCAGAGCGAGCCGCTGCCGCGCGACCGGCCGATGTGGCGGATGATCCTCGTGCGCGGGTACGCCCCCGACCGGTCGGCGGTGATCTTCCTGATGCACCATGTCGTCGCGGACGGCATGGGGGTGATCACGCACGTGCTGCGGATGCTGACGCCCCCGGACGCGCTGCCCGCCGCGGGCGCCGGGCCGTCGGCGACGCGCCGCGCGCTCGGCACGGTCGCCGGGATCGCGCAGCTCGCGACGGAGTCGCGGCAGAGGACGCGGCTGCCGTCGAGCGGCACCGCGCAGCGGGCGTTCGGCACGTTCCGGCTACCGATGCCGGTGGTCCGCGACCTCGCCCGCAAGCACCGCGTGCGGGTGACGGACGTGGTGCTGTGCGCGCTGGCCGGGGGGCTGCGGCGGGTCGGCCTGCCCGCGGGCGGACCGGAGGCCGGGTCCACCCTGCGGGTCGCGGTGCCGCTGATGACGGGCGGGCCGGTGGTGCCGCCCGAGGGCAACCACACGTCGGCGGTCATGGTGGACCTGCCGTACGGGCCGATGCCCGAGGTCGAGCGGCTGCGCACGCTGGCCGCGGCGACGCGCCGGCTGCGGTCCGGCACCCGGGCGCTGGCCTCGGCGTTCGTGATGCAGCGGGCGTCGCGGGCGCTGCCGCCGGTGCTGCACGACGCGTTCGCGCGGGCCGTGTACGGCGGCCGGACGTTCCAGGCGATCGCCACGAACCTCCCCGGCTCGAACACCCCGACGCGGCTCGCCGGCGCCCCGCTGATCGTGGCGCACCCGATCGTCCCGACCGGGCCGGGCGCGCCGCTCGCGGTCGGCGCCCTCGGCTGGACCGGGATGCTGAACATGGGGATCAGCGCGGAGGCGACGCTGGTGGCCGACATGGACGCGCTGTGCGGCGCCATGCGCGACGTGATCGAGGAGCTCGGCGCCGCGGAGGCGCCGGAGCCGCCGGGGACGGCCGCCGCGCGGGCGGCGCGGCGCGGCCGCGGGCCGTCCGTGCCCGGCTGAGGTCGGGGTTTTGCGGCCGGGATGCCCGGGGCTTCCCGGCCTTTTGCCCTGACCGGATAGATATGGAGGGTGGCCGAGATCGACCTGTCTGCGGTCTTCGACGCGATGCCCGTCGGTTGCGCGGTGCTGACGAACGACCTGCGGTACGTGACGGTCAACCGCGCCTACGAGCGCCTCGCGGGACAGCCGCGGGAGCGGCTCCTCGGGCGCCACTTCTACGAGATGTTCCCCGGCGGCCCCGGCGGGCACCGCATCTCCGACGTCCGGGCGTCGCTGGAGCGGGTGGCGGCGGAGGGCGAGACCGAGGTCATGCCGCTGCTGCGTTACGACGTGGAGAGGGCCGACCGGCCCGGGGACTACGAGGAGCGGTACTGGAGCGTCCGCAACGCTCCGCTCTTCGACTCCGCCGGCAGGGTCATCGCCCTCATCCACCGGGCGGAGGAGGTGACCGCGTACATCAAGCAGCTGCATCAGGGCCACCCGTCCGGGGAGCCGGCCGCGGCCCGGGTGGAGGCGGTCGAGGCCGAGCTGTTCGCCCGCGCGCGCGAGCTTCAGGACGTCAACCAGCGGCTCCACCAGGCGCAGGAGGAGGAGCGGCGGGCGAACGCCGCGATGCGCGACGCCCTGCGGCGGCAGCAGCAGGCCGTCGCCGACACCTCGCACGACCTGCGCGGGCCGCTCACCGGCCTGCAGACCCGCCTGCAGCTCGCCCTGACCGATCCCGAGGCCGACTCCCAGGAGGTCCTGCACGCGGCGCTGCACGACGCCGACCGGCTCGGCGAGATCGTCACGGACCTGCTGGAGCTGGCACGGCTGGAGGCCGGCGCGCCCGTCCAGACCGAGACCGTGGACCTGGCGCGCCTCGTGGAGGACGAGCTGGCCGGCCGCGAGCCCGACGTGGCGGTCGCGACCCGGCTGGAGCGCGGGCTGCTGGTGCGGGGCTCGGCGATCCGGCTGGCGCGGCTGCTGGACAACCTCGTGTCCAACGCCGAGCGGCACGCGGGCAGCCGGGTGGAGGTGCGGCTCAGCTGCACCGACGGGCACGCCGTCCTGGAGGTCCTCGACGACGGTCCGGGCATCCCGCCGGGCGAGCGGGAGGCGGTCTTCCGCCGGTTCTACCGCCGTCCCGACGCGCGCAGCCGCGAGCCGGAGGGGACCGGCCTCGGGCTCGCGATCGCCCGGCAGATCGCCGGCGCCCTGCACATCGCCGACCGGACGTCCGGCACCTGCATGGTCGTGCGGCTCCCCCTCAGCCCCGGATAGCCGCCGCCCCGGAGCGACCGCTCCCCCGGCGGGCGAACGCGCCCGGAGCACCGCGGATCCGGGCGGACGCGGCGCCGCGCCGCGTTACGGACGCGTCTGTGCGGGCAATGCTGCCGTGTGCCGACGGATCCGGTTGGAGGGCCGCGATGAAGTACGGGATCGACAGGGACAGCGTCGTGGTGATCACCGGCGCCAGCGGCGGCATCGGCCGTGCCACCGCGCGCGTGTTCGGCGAGCGCGGCGCCAGGGTCGCGCTGCTGGCGCGCGGCGAGGAGGGCCTGGACGGCGCCGCCGCGGACGTCGAGAAGGCGGGCGGGCGCGCGCTGCCGATCAGCGTGGACGTCGCGGACCACGTCGCGGTCGAGAAGGCCGCGCAGCGCGTCGAGGACGGGTTCGGCTCCATCGACGTGTGGGTGAACGTCGCGTTCTCGTCGGTGTTCGCGCCGTTCTGGGAGATCGAGCCGGACGAGTTCAAGCGCATCACCGAGGTCACCTACCTCGGCTACGTCAACGGCACCCGGGCGGCGCTGAAGCGGATGATGCCGCGCGAGCGCGGCGTGATCGTCCAGTGCGGGTCGGCGCTGGCCTACCGGGGGATCCCGCTGCAGAGCGGGTACTGCGGCGCCAAGCACGCCGTCCAGGGCCTGCACGACTCGCTGCGGGCCGAGCTGCTGCACGCGTGCCCCGGCGTGAAGGTGACGATGGTGGAGATGCCGGGCGTCAACACCCCGCAGTTCAGCTGGGTGCTGTCGCGGCTGCCGCGCCGCGCGCAGCCGGTCCCGCCCATCTACCAGCCGGAGATCGCGGCGGACGCGCTGCTGTACGCGGCGGAGCATCCGCGGCGCCGCGAGTACTGGGTCGGCGGGAGCACGGTCGGCACGCTCATCGCGAACAAGTTCGCCGCCGGGCTCCTCGACCGCTACCTGGCGCGGACCGCGTTCTCGTCGCAGCAGACCGAGCAGAAGCGCCCGCCGGACCAGGCCGCGAACCTGTGGGAGCCCGCCGACGGCACCGGCGGCCGCGACTACGGCGCGCACGGCCGGTTCGACGAGGAGGCCCACCCGCACAGCCCGCAGCTGTGGGCGGCGAAGCACAAGTACCTGGTCGGCGCGGCGACCGCGGGGGCGGCCGCCACGGGGGCGGCGGTGGGCGCCGCCAGGCTGCTGCGCCGATGATCCCCTAGGGTGCCCGAGGGGAACGATCGGAGGGTGAGCGCATGGGGGCCGCTGATGGGGCGCCGGGCGACGGCGCGAGTTTCGGGGTCGCCGAGCACGCGGGCTGGACGGTGGTGACGGTCGCGGGAGAGCTGGACCTCGCCACGGCCGGGACGCTGGACGAGCATCTGTCGAAGGCGATCGGCGCGGAGGGGCGGCCGCGGGTCGTCGTCGACGTCACCCGCATGACGTTCTGCGACTCGTCGGGGCTGAACGTCCTGATCCGGGCGAGCAAGCGGATCGCCGCGATGCGCGGCCGGTTCGTGCTGGTGCGGCCGACCGAGCGCGTCCGCAACGTGCTGCGGGTCACCGGGCTGGAACGCGTCTTCGACATCCGCGACGAGCTGCCCGAGGCCGGCTGAACGGAACCCGGTTCGGCGAGCCGCCCGGGCCGGAGCGAGCGGTCCGGGCGCGGCGAGCCGCCCGGCCGGGGTGAGCGGGTCCGGGCGCGGCGGGTGGCCGCGCCCGGACGGGCGGGTCAGCCGATGCGAAGGGGCAGCGTGCGGGGGCCGCGGACCTGCCCGGCGGCCCACGTCACCGCCGACGGGTCGTCGAGGGTGAAGCGCGGGAACCGTTCGAGCCAGACCTCCAGGGCGACGCGCAGCTCCATGCGCGCCAGGTGCGAGCCGACGCAGCGGTGGATGCCGAGCCCGAACGCGGCGTGCCGGTTCACCTCCCGGTCGATGACGACCTCGTCGGCGCGGTCGAACTGCTCGGGGTCGCGGTTGGCGGCCGGGAACGACAGCAGGATCCAGTCCTCGGCCTTCATGTCGGCGCCGCGCCAGTGCATGTCCTGCTTCACCAGCCGCGCCATCGTCACCGGGGCGTAGGCGCGCAGGAACTCCTCCATCGCCGTCGGCAGCAGCTCCGGCTCGGCGACCAGCCGCTCCAGGTCGGCCGGCGTCTTCGCCAGATGCCACAGCGACGCGCCGATCGCGCTCCACGTCGTGTCGATGCCCGCGATCAGCAGCAGCGCCATCGTCCCGGACACGTGCGACGGGTCGAGCTTGCGGCCGTACAGCTCGGCGTTGATCAGGTAGGTCGTGAGGTCGTCACGCGGGCGGTCGACGTGGTCGCGGATCTGGTCGAGGAGGTAGTCGAACAGCTTCTCCATCCGCGCGATGCGCTCGTCCGGCGGCCGGTTGACGCCCTCCAGCGCGTTCTCGACGAACTCGCGGAACTTCGGGCCGTCCTCCGGCGGGAACCCGAGCATGTCGGCGATGACCCGCATCGGGATGTGCTGGGCGTAGTCGCGGGCCGCGTCGACGACGTCCCCGTCCCGCTCCAGGCCGTCGATGAGGGCGTGGCAGAACGCGCGGGTCGCCGGCTCCAGCCGCGAGACGGCCGTCTTGGTGAAGGCCGGCAGCAGCAGCTTGCGCGCGTCGTGGTGGAACGGCGGGTCGGACGAGATCGGCGGCACCCCGCCGACCGGCGCCGCCTCCAGCGGCGGGCGGAAGTTGCTCATGACGATCGACCGGGACGAGAACCGCTCGGTGTCGTAGGCGATCGCGCTGACGTCCTCGTAGCGGGTCGGCAGCCAGCCGCCGCCGAACCGGCCGGTGTGCGCGATCGGGCAGCGCCGCCGCAGGTCGTCCTGGATCGGGTAGGGGTCGGCGGCCCATTCGGGTTCCATGTGGGAGAAGTCGGTCGCCCAGTCCGCCACGGGGCCGGTGACGACCTCGTTGCGGGTGCCGAGCGGGCGGCTCTCGCGCATCTCCTCGAAGCCCTGGGTGAACCGGTCGTCGCCGGTGCTCGCCCCGGTGGCCGCCCCGGTTGTCGTCTCGCCGTCGGTGGTCATGCCTCCGCCTCCTTCACGACGGTGATCGCGCGCTCGGGGCAGTTGGCCGCCGCGCGGCGCGCGTCCTGCTCCCCGTCCGCCGGGACGGTCCCGTCGCCGAGGACGGTGCCGTAGCCCTCGTCGTCCTCGCCGAACAGGCCGGGGGCCAGGTCGTAGCAGCGGCCGTGCCCCTGGCAGCGCCCGGGATCGATCCGCACCTTCATCGCGTTCCTCCTGTCTCCGCTTCGGGACCCGCCGCTTCCCCCGGCGCGGGGCGGGCCGGTGCGAAGGCCGCGACGACGCGGGTCAGCAGCGCGGACCACTCCTCGTCGCCGACCCCGTGCATCTCCGGGGGGACCAGCACGCTGCCCATCGCCAGCAGCAGGCAGAAGTGCGCGATCGCGTTCGGCGACAGCGCCCCGTCCATCTCCCCGCCGGCCTGCGCCGCGCGCACCAGCTCTTCCAGCACGGCGGCGCGCTCGTCCATGTAGTCGTGCATCGGCCGGGCCACGTCGGCGTCCCGGCGGGCCGCGACGAGCGCCTCCACGACGAGGTGGCCGCGCGCGTCCCGGCGCTTCGGCAGCCACCGCCCGATGATCAGCAGCGACTCGGTGATCGAGCGTTCCGGGTCGGCGGCGACGAGCTCGGCGAGCATCTGCCGGCCGTGCGTGCGCAGCGCCGCCACGAGCAGCTCGCCCTTCGAGCCGAAGTGCGCGTAGAGCGCGCCGTTGCTGACTCCGGCGGCATTGGCGATGTCGGCGACGCGCGTGCCGTCGTATCCGCGCTCGGCGAAGACGTCGGCCGCCGCGCGCAGCAGCCGCTCCCGCGTCTCTGCCGCCGTGACGCCAGCGATCCGGCCCATGGACGGAATTAAAAGACCGTTCATTCAGTACCGTCAAGGGCTAGATTCTCGAATCGAGTTCTAGTATCAAGATCTAGAAAGAGGTTCGTTCGCTCGTCGGTCGGGAGGCCCGCATGGGCGTTGCCGGCGCACCCGCGTGACCGGGACGACGCCCGCCGTCCGCCGCCCGGAGCCCGCCGCCGGACGGCCCGGCGACCCGTGGTGGACGCTGTCCGCGGTGAGCATGGCGAGCGTGCTGACCGGCCTCGGCGGCAACACCCTCAACGTCGCACTGCCGTCGGTGGTGCGGCACTTCCACGCCGGGCCGCTCGCCGCGAACTGGATGCTGCTGGCGTTCATGCTGGCCAGCACCGTCCTCATCGTGGTGTTCGGGCGGTTCGCCGACATGTTCGGCCGCCGGGCGATGTACCTGTCCGGGCTCGGCGCCTACACCCTGGCGAGCCTGCTGCTCGGCTTCGCGCCGACCGCCTGGACGGTCGTGGGCCTGCGCGTGCTGCAGGCCGCGGGCGGCGCGATGCTGCTGGCCAACAGCGCCGCCATCGTCACCGACGCGTTCCCCCGCGAGCGGCTCGGCCGCGCCATGGGCGTCTACACCGCCTCGTTCTCCATCGCGCAGCTCGCCGGGCCCACCCTCGGCGGCTACCTCACCGACGCCTTCGGCTGGCGCTGGGTGTTCTGGTACAACGTGCCGTTCGGCGTGCTGTGCCTGCTCTGGGGCGCCGTCGCGCTGCGGCCCGTGGAGGCGGCGTCCCGCGAGCGCGGCGTCGACCTGCCCGGCAACCTGCTCGTCCTCGCCGGGCTCGGCGGGCTGCTGTTCGGGCTCTCGCAGGTCAACGACCGGGGATGGGGCAGCCCGGTCGTGCTCGGCGGCATCGCCGTTTTCGCGGTGCTGCTGCCGGTCTTCCTCGCGGTCGAGCGCCGCTCCGCGCGTCCCGTCGTCGACATCGCCCTGTTCCGGGACGGCCCGTTCGCGCTCGGGCTGCTCGCCACGTTCCTCAACGCGACCGCGCGGATGGGCGCCGTCGTGCTGCTCGCGCTGTTCTTCCAGTCCGTGCAGGGCGACGACCCCGTCACGGCCGGGCTCAAGGTGCTGCCGATGTCGGCGGTCGCGGTGCTGGCGTCCACCGGCGCCGGCTTCCTGGAGAACCGCGTCGGCGCCCGGACCATGACGGTCCTCGCCACCGCGCTCACGACGCTCGGGCTGCTCGAACTGCTGGCCGTGCTCGGACGCGGCGTCCCGTACGCGCCGGTCGCGGCGGGCCTGATGCTGCTGGGCGCCGGGTCGGGGACGTTCCTGCCCTCCAACGCGACGGCGCTGCTGAGCGGCCTGCCGTCGCACCGGCTCGGCGTCGTCAACGCGATGCGGCTGATGGTGCAGAACACCGGCATCGTGGTGAGCACCGCCCTGGCCTTCTCGATCATCGCGGGGCCGGTGCCGGCCGCGCTGCGCGCGCACGTCTTCGCAGGGGACCTGTCGCGGGTGTCGGGGCAGGGCGTCCAGCAGCTCGTCGTCGGCTACCGGTACGCGCTGGCCTGCATGGCGGCGCTGTCCGCGCTCGCCGTGCTGGCCTGCCTCGGCACCCGCCGCGCGGAACGCTCCCGCTAGACGCGGGCGCGCCGGCGAGGCGCCGCCCGCTACGCGATGGCCTCCACTTCCTCGCGGGTCAGCGCGGGGTCGGGCGCGGACGGCGCGGTCACCGCGACGGGGGCCGACGTGCCGCCCGCCACCCGGGCCTGCGCCTGCCGGAACTCCGGCAGCGGGCCGGTCGCGTCGTACAGCCCGTTGAGCGCGAGCCACAGGGCGCTGCGGCGCATGCGCAGCACCAGCGGGTTCGGCCGCTGGTAGAGCGCCAGCTTCTGCGCCCATTCGGGGAGCATGTCGCGGGCCGCCCAGTCCATGAACGGGCTGCCGGGCTCCCACGGCTTGGTGCCGTTGCCGCGCAGGTTCGGGCCGGTCCCGAACGCCTTGATCGGCGTGACGGCCAGGCGCGGCAGGTAGGACTCCAGGCACTCGGCGACCTCCGCCTTCGTGGCGGGCAGGTCCGTGCCGCCGAGCGCCTCCCCGACCCGGACGAACTCGCCGTAGTAGCGCTCCAGGTCGGCGCCGCGCAGCGGCTTGCGGTGGTAGCGCTCGTGGGCCCTGGCGAGCCCCCACACGACTGTGGCGTAGTTCCAGCGCAGCCAGTCGGGGTCGTCGGCGTCGTACGGCAGGCCGTCCGGACGGGTGCCCTTCACGGTGTGGTGCATCGCGCGGACGGTGCGGGCGAGCCGCTCGGCGGTCGCCGTGGAGCCGTAGGCGGTGCCGATGAAGAACGACAGCGAGTGGCCGAGCCGGACGGCGGCGCCCTCCGGGTCGATGCCGCCGGTCGGGACGCCGTCCACCCGCTCGGGGATGCGGGAGTGGTCGTAGGCCATCCAGCTGATGCTGGGGTCGAGGCCCTCGATGTAGGCGGCGCCGACCAGGCCGAGGACCAGGGTCGGCAGGTGCGAATGGACGTACCAGACCGCGCTGTCCGGGCCGAACCAGCCCGGGTCGCCCTCGGGTCCGGCGAAGTCCAGGCCCCGGAAGAACCGGGACCGGATCTCGGCGTCGAAGGCCCGCTCGAAGCGTGCCGCGAGGATGTTCGTCCTGGGTGCCATCCCGGCGCTCCCGTCAGAGTCTGGATACGACTGTGTCCAGACTCAGCGTAAGTGTTTGGGTACATGCGTGTCCAGACTTGGTATCGTGGCCGCCATGGCGAACGCCCGGACGGCCGCGAACACCCGGTGGGCCGGGGTCCCCGCCGCCCGGCGCCGGGACGAGCGGCGCGACATGCTCGTCCGGGCCGCGTACCGGCTGTTCGCCGCGGGCGGCGAGGCGGCGCTGGCCGTCCGCGCGGTGTGCCGCGAGGCCGAGCTGCACACGCGCTACTTCTACGAGAACTTCGCCGACACCGCCGAGCTGCTCGCGGCCGTGTACGACCAGCAGGCCACCGCGCTCGGCGCGGTCCTCGCCCGCGCGGTCGAGGACGCCGGCCCGCGCCCCGATGCGCGCACCCGCGCGGGCATCCGCGCCGTCCTGCGGTTCATCAGCGACGACCCGGGCCGCGGGCGCGTGCTGTTCGCCGAGGCGCGCGGCAACGAGATCCTCGCCGCCCGCCGCCGCGCCGCGCAGACCGCGCTGCTGGAGGGCGTCCTCGCGATGACCCGCGACCAGGACCCGCCGCTCCCGGTCGTCATCGCCGCCACCATGTTCACCGGCGCCATGACCGAGCTGGCCCAGCAGTGGGCCGACGGCCGTCTCGGCACCGACCTCGACGCCGTCGTCGACGGCGCCGTGAACCTCTCCCTCGCCCTGCACCGCGCCGTCTAGCCGGGCCGCGGTCCAGCCGGGCCGCGGTCCAGCCGGGCCGCGGTCCAGCCGCGTCGTGCGCGGCCCGGCGGGCGTCAGGCTCCCCAGACTTCCTTCGCGTAGTTCAGGAAGTTCAGGCCGAGGATCTTCTCGATCCGGGTCGAGGAGAAGCCGCGCTCGTCCAGCAGCCGCGCCAGCTCCCGGAACTGGCCGGCGCCGCGCAGGTCGACGACGAACGGGAAGGTGTCGGCGCGCTCGCCCGCCGCGGACGCGCCCGCCGCCTGCCGCTGGGCCACCTGCTCGGCGAGCCGTTCCCGGTAGGCGTCCAGATCGTCGATCGCGGTGATCGCGCCGTCGGTGCCGATGCCGACGTGGTCCTCGCCGCAGACGTCGACCGCGTGCGCGATGTGCTCCACCACGTCCGCGGCCGTCGCGTGGCCGGTGGCGTTGACGAACGGCATGAAATAGATGCCGACGAACCCGCCCTTGGAGGCGACCAGGCGGAGTTCCTCGTCGGTCTTGTTGCGCGGCAGGTCGACCAGCGCGCGGCAGCCGGTGTGGTTGATCGAGACGGGCTGCGCGGACACCCGCGCGGCCTCCAGGCACGTGCGCTCGCCGCTGTGCGAGAGGTCCACCATGACGCGCTGCTCGTTGAGGGCCTCGACGACCTCGCGTCCGAGCGGCGTCAGGCCCCGGTTGCCGGGCGCCATCGAGCCGTCGCCGATCCGGTTCGCCTGGTTGTAGGTGAGCTGGACGATCCGCACGCCGAGGCCCGCGAACTCGGCGACCCGCTCGGGGCGGTCCTCCACGGCGGCGGCGTTCTGGAAGCCGTAGATGATGCCGATCTTCCCCTGCCGCTTGGCCTCGGCGATGCCGGCGGCGCTGTCGATCCGCATCAGGTCGCGCGGGTGGGCGGCGATGATCGCGTCCCAGGTCCGGATCTCGTCCAGGGTGTGCCGGTAGGGCGGGAAGTCGCCGAGCGTGTAGCCGAGCGTCACGTTGATGGCGGTCACGCCGGACGCGTGCGCGTCCGCCAGTGCGCGCTCGTTGATCGACAGCTGGGCGCTGGTCGGGGCGAGGGAGCCGGAGGCGGCGGCCGACGCGGGCGCGTTCGGGTCGTCCAGCTCGCCGAGCGCGTTGATGACGATGAAGTCCTCGATGTCAACGCCCATCGGGCGCTCCCTTCCGGTCGCCGGCCGCCGGCCGGTCGTAGTCGGCCCGGTCGTGGCGCCGGCCGCGCTTGACGGTGGTGACGATGCGACGCAGGTGGTCGATGTCCTCGTACGGGTCCGCCTCGACGATCATGAGGTCGGCCTGCTTGCCCGCTTCGACGGTGCCGACTGTGTCTTGGAGCCCGATGGCGGCCGCACCGGCGGCGGTGGCCGCGCGGATCGCCTCGTGCGGCGGCATCCCCATCGAGCGGACGAGGTGGCGGAGCTCGTCGTGGAGCGCCGGGTACGGATCGCTGGGCGCCGTCTCGTAGTCGGTGCCGGCGCAGATCGTGACGCCGGCGTGCCGCGCCCGGTCGATGAGCCGTCTCAGCACGCGCGGAGCGAGCTCGGCCGCGCCCGGCGCGCTCGACGGCATCCGCGCGACGAGGCTGGTGGTCGCGTCGAGGATCGTCCCGCGCCGGCGCATGTCGTCGAGGAGGGGGTCGAGGGCGTCGGCCGGTGCGTCGAGGAACCGCCGGTAGGCGTCCGCGAGGTGCTCGCGCTGCCGCCGGTACGACGGGGGCCGGTCGCCGGACAGCTCGTGGACGAGCATGTGGACGTGGGACACCACGTCGACGCCCGCCGCGACGACCTCGCCGGGCATGGCGGGGAACACGGCCGCGTGCGCCCACACGAGCATGCCCTGGCGGTGCGCCTCCGCGGTGATGCGGGCGACCAGCGCGGCGTCGAGGTCGGCGTAGATCTTGATCGCTACGGCGCCCGTGCCGCGCGCCGCCGCCACGGCCAGCGGCAGGTCGGTGTCCTCGCCGACCGCCTGCATCCAGGGCACGGCACCGGGCGCCGCCCCCTGCGTCACCTGGTGGGTGCGGGGGTCCTCGAAGAACCCCGGGCCCGCCATCAGCGCCGCGCAGTGGACGGCCGGGCCGGGGATCTCGCCGACCAGCGACGCCCGCGCGAGGTCGGCCATCTGCCGCAGGTCGCCCGCCATCTCGCGGATCGCGGTGACGCCGCCGTAGACCTGCCGCCGCATCATCGCCTCGGCCTGCGCGCGGTTCGGCGGGGTCGACAGGTGCTGGTGGGCGTCGATCAGGCCGGGGAGCAGGAACGCGCCCCGCACGTCGACGGTCTCGGCGCCGGGCGGCCCTGACGGACCGAGGTCGGCGTCGGGGACCACCGCCTTGATCACCGGGCCGTCCGTCACGACCGCCATGCCGTGCCGGACGGGGCCGCCGGTCCCGTCGATCAGCGAGACACCGCGGTAGGCGGTGACCTGGCCCGGCTCGGGGGCGGCGAAGGGGGCGGGGGCCGGGTCGTTCTCCGCGACCGGGGGCGCGTCCTCGTCCGTCATGGCGATCGCGGGGTCTCCGTTCTCGATCCTGCGCGGCCGGATACAGGGGCCGCGACCAGGAATGTTACCTACAATGAAACAACTGTTGTGATACTGACAACGTCTGTTAGGGTGCCCCAAGATCGGTCATCCGTCCAGCGACCGGGGAGGGACGTTGCCCAGACCGGCCGGCTCCGCCGTCGACAAGGCCCTGGACCTCATCGAGTCCACCGCCCGGGCCGACCGCCCGCTCCGCCTGACCGAGCTGGCGAACGAGACGGGCATGCACCGCGCCACCGCGTACCGCATCCTGGTCGACCTGGTGCGGCGCGGCTGGATCATGCGCAGCGAGGACCGCTACCTGCCGGGGCCGGTCGTCCTGCGCTTCTCCCAGGCCGCCGCCGCGGGCTCGCTGGCCGTGCTCGGCCGGCCCGTGCTGCAGTCGCTCGCCGACCGGACGGGGATGATGGTGAACCTGCAGGTGCTCGAGCCGGAGGGCGGCCGGGTGATCGACGCCGTCCGCCCGCCGCGGCTGGCGATGTTCACCGACCTGCTCGGCGAGCTGCTGCCGGTCCACACGTTCGCCGGTCCCCTCGCCCTCGTCTCCGCGCTCGACGAGCCCGCCCGCGTCCCGTACCTGCGCGCCGCCGAGCGGCAGGGGCATCCGCCGTCCGGCCGGGCCGGGCTGCTGGCGGACATCGAACGGACCCGGCGCACCGGCTTCGCGCTGCAGCGCGGGCGGAACGACGAGGTGATCGCGTCGCTGAGCCGCGCCGTCCTCGCCGGCGGCGGCCGTCCGCTGTGCGCCATCACCGTCGTGGGGCTGGACAGCGAGTTCGACGACCCCGCGCAGGCCGAACTCCAGGAGCACCTCGCCGCCGCCGCGGCGGAGCTGGAGCGCGCGCTGGCCGGACCGGGCGCGGGAGCCGGCCATGACTGACCCGGCGGACGGCGTCCTCGTCCTCGACCGGACACAGACCAGAGCGGCCGCGCGGCCGGAGGCGGTGCTGGAGGCGGTGCGCACCGCCCTCGCCGCCGTCGCCGCCGGCGAGGTCTCCGCGCCGCCGCGCGTCGCGGCACGCTCGGGGCGCGGCCTGCTGGGCGCGATGCCGGGCCACGTGCCGGGGCTCGGGCTGTCGGCGAAGCTCGTCGCGGTCTTCCCCGGCGCCGCGCCGGGCGGCCACGGCTCGCACCGCGGCATCGTCGCCCACTTCGACCCCGCCACCGGACGGCCGCTGGCGATCATGGACGCCGAGGCGGTCACCGCGGTGCGGACGGCCGCCGCCGCGACCGTCGCGATGCGCGCGCTCGCCCGGCCCGGCGCGTCCCGGATCGCCGTGATCGGCACCGGGACGCAGGCGCGCGCCCAGATCGAGCTCCTCGCGCCGCTGGACGGGGTGGACCTCGTGGTCGGCGCGCGCGACCTGGGCAAGGCGGAACGGCTGGTCGCGGGCCTGCCCGGCGCGTCGGCGGCCGGGATCGAGGCGGCGGTCAGGTCGGCGGACGCCGTCTTCTGCTGCACGTCCAGCCGGGAGCCGGTCCTGCGGCGCTCGTGGCTGCGCGACGGCGCCCACCTCAGCTCGGTCGGCGGGTCCGACGGCCCGGAGTTCGACGCCGAGACCCTCGGGGCCTCGTCGCTGTTCGTCGAATGGCCCGGTGCCGTGACCGAGCCGCCCCCGGCCGGCGCGTGGGAGCTGCAGGGGACCGACCCGGCCGCCGCGCGGCTCATCGGCGACGTGCTCGCCGGGAGGCGTCCGGGCCGCCGCTCGGACGCGGAGCTGACGCTCTTCAAGTCCACCGGCCACGCCGCGCTCGACGTCGCGGCGGCCTCGGTGGTCTACCGCGCCGCCCGCGAGCGCGGGCTCGGGATCGCCGTCGACCTCTAGCCGGGGCGGCGGCGCCGCGGCCCGTCCCGCCACATTCGGATGGACGGCCGGCGCATAAGAGTCGTCCCGTTTCGGGGTGTCATCCTCCGCGGCCGGTACCGCGCGGAAGGGCGGCGGGCGCCCCTCTCCCCCGCTTTCGACGTGCGCCCGGCGGTGCTCCTCCTCGTTTTCGGAACGCAGCCGGCGCCGTCCGGAGAAAAGCGTTCGCCCGTCCCGGAGGGTTCGGGGCAGCATGAGGGCCGCGGCGGCGTGGGAGGGGCGCGTGGTTCTGCCAGGAGCACGGAACGGTTCGCAGGACGGCCCGGCGCCTCGCAGGAGAGCGGTCCTGCTGGCGTTGCGGTACTACGGCGCCGCCCTGCGCCGGCACTGGCGGGTCTCGGTCCCGGCGGTGACCTTCCCGGCCCTCGGCAACACGTGCCTCTACTACCTGACGCCGCTGGTGGTGGCCGCCCTCATCGGGCACCTCGCCGGGAGCGGAGGCGGCGGCCTCGGCGTGCTCCTGCCCTTCCTGCTCGGTTTCGCCGGCCTGATGCTGGCGGGCGAGGGGTTCTGGCGAGTAGGCCTGCACTGCATCAACCGGACGGAGGGCCGGGGGATCGAATGGCTCGGCATCGTCGGCATGGACGAGCTGCTCGCCAAGGAGACCGCGTTCTTCCACGACAACTTCGCCGGCGCGCTCACCAAGCGGATCCTGAACTTCTCCAGCGGGTTCGAGGACTTCACCGACACCCTCGCCTTCTCGATCATGGCCAACGTGATCCCGCTGTCGTTCGCCTCGGTGGTGCTCTGGCGGTTCCACCCGGTCCTCGTGCTGGTGCTCGTCGGGATGATCGTCCTGACCGGCCTGCTGGTCGTCCCGCTCATCCGCCGCCGGCAGGCGCTGGTGGACGCGCGCGAGGCCGCGAAGGTGCGGGTGTCGGGGCACGTCGCCGACGTGGTGAGCAACATGGAGACGGTCCGCGCGTTCGCCGCCGAGGAGCGGGAGGCCGCGGAGTACCGGGCCCGGGTGGTGGAGCAGCGGCGGCTGTCGCTGCGCTCCTGGGACTACGCCAACCTGCGCGTCGACATGATCGTCGCGCCGATGTCGGTCCTGACGAGCGTCCTCGGCCTGCTGGCCGCGGTGGCGCTGCGCGGCGGCCTCGGGGTGGAGGCCGTCGTGGTGACGTTCACCTACTACACCAACGCCACCCGGATCATGTTCGAGTTCAACCAGGTCTACCGGCGGATCGAGAGCACGCTCACCGAGGCCGCGCAGTTCACCGAGCTGCTCCTCGCGCCGCCGGCCGTCGTGGACCCGCCCGACCCGGAGCCGCTGCGCCCGGACGGCGCGTCGGTCCGCTTCGAGCGGGTGCGCTTCGCGCACGGCGGCGGCCCGCCGCTGTTCGACGGGCTGGACCTGGAGATCCCCGGCGGCGCCAAGATCGGGCTGGTGGGCCGGTCCGGCGGCGGCAAGACCACCCTCACCCGGCTGCTGCTGCGGCTCATGGACGTCGACGGGGGACGCATCCTGGTCGGCGGCCAGGACATCGCGCGGCTGCGCCAGACCGACCTGCGCGGCCTGATCGCGTACGTGCCGCAGGAGCCCGCGATGTTCCACCGGTCGGTGCGCGACAACATCGCCTTCGCCCGGCCGGGCGCCACCGAGGAGGAGGTCCTGCGGGCCGCGCGGGCGGCGCACGTCACCGAGTTCACCGACGGCCTCCCGGACGGGCTCGGCACGCTGGTCGGCGAGCGCGGCGTCAAGCTCTCCGGCGGCCAGCGGCAGCGCGTCGCGCTCGCCCGCGCCATCCTGCGGGACGCGCCGATCCTGCTGCTGGACGAGGCGACCAGCGCCCTCGACTCCGAGAGCGAGATCCTCGTCCAGGAGGCGCTGTGGCGGCTGATGCGCGACCGCACCGCGCTGGTCGTCGCGCACCGCCTGAGCACGGTCGTGCGGATGGACCGGCTGGTCGTCCTCGACCGCGGGCGGGTCGTCGAGCAGGGCTCGCACCGGGAGCTGCTCCAGGCGGACGGCGCGTACGCGCGGCTGTGGCACCACCAGTCCGGCGGCTTCCTCACCGAGGACGAGGCCGACCCCGAGACCGATCGCGAGCCCGGCGACGAGACCTTGGACCGCCGTCCGGCGTGAGCGCGGCGGCGCGCGGCGCCCTCACCCCGGCACGATAAGCGCCAGAATTGTTGACAATTTGGGCGACAGGTTTCAGGATCGTGGTGGTCGACCCTGCTTCGGGGGTGTTCCGCGTGTCGATGGAGGAATCTGGATGAGCACCGATGCCGTCGGTCCGCTGCTCGTGGTGAGCGCGCACGCCGGTGATTTCGTGTGGCGGGCGGCGGGGGCGATCGCGCTGGCCGCCGAGCGCGGGGACCGGGCGAAGGTGGTGTGCCTGAGCTACGGCGAGCGCGGGGAGTCCGCGCGGGCCTGGCGCGAGGGCAAGGGCCTGGACGAGATCAAGGCGCTGCGCCGCGGCGAGGCGGAGGCCGCGGCGGCCGAGCTGGGCGCCGAGATCGAGTTCCTGGACGCCGGCGACTACCCGCTGCGGGAGACGCCCGAGCTGGTGGACCGCCTCGTCCGGATCTACCGGGAGGTCGAGCCGTCGGTGGTGCTGACGCACACGCTCGCCGACCCGTACAACGGCGACCACCCGGCGGCGGCGCGCATGGCGATGCAGGCGCGGGTGCTGGCGCAGGCCATCGGGTACGAGGCGCCGGGTGAGCCGCTGGGCGCGCCGCCGGTGTTCTTCTTCGAGCCCCACCAGCCGGAGCAGTGCGAGTTCAAGCCGGACGTGCTGCTGGACATCACGCCGGTCTTCGAGCGCAAGCGCAAGGCGATGGAGTGCTTGCCCGCACAGGTGCACATGTGGGAGTACTACACCGACCTGGCGAAGCGGCGGGGCGTCCAGCTGAAGCGGAACGCGGGCCCGAACCTGGGCCTCCCCCACGAGACGATGGCCGAGGCGTACGTCCGCGTGTACCCGCAGACGACGGGGGTGCTGGCGTGAGGACGGTCGTGGTGACCGACCCGCCGCGCGCGGACGCCGCGCTGGTCGACGAGCTGGGCGGCTTCGGGGTCGCGACCGTCCACGAGGCGATGGGACGGACCGGCTACCTCGGCCCCGGCATCCGGCCCGTCCACCTGGGCGCGCGGATCGCGGGGACGGCGGTGACGGTGCTGTCGTGGCCGGGCGACAACCTGATGATCCATGTCGCGGTCGAGCAGTGCCGTCCGGGCGACGTGCTGGTGGTCGCGACGACGTCGCCGTCCACCGACGGGATGTTCGGGGAGCTGTTCGCGACCGCGCTGCAGTACCGGGGCGTGCGCGGGCTGGTGATCGACGCCGGGGTCCGCGACGTCGCCGACCTGCACGCGATGGGCTTCCCGGTGTGGTCGGCGGCCGTCAGCGCGCAGGGGACGGTGAAGGCGACGCCGGGCGCGGTCAACATGCCGGTGACCATCGGCGGGCAGGTCGTCAGGGCGGGCGACGCGATCCTCGCCGACGACGACGGCGTGGTCCGCGTGGCGCGCGAGAAGGTCGCGGACGCGGTGGAAGCGGCGCGCGCGCGAGAGGAGAAGGAGCGCGCGACCCGTGCGGCGTTCCAGAAGGGCGAACTCGGGCTCGACCGCTATGGCCTGCGCGAGCGGCTGCCCGGCATGGGCATCGAGTACGTCCCCTACGGCGAGTACGGCGAGTCATGAGCACCGGGATCCGCTGCATGATGATGCGGGGCGGGACGTCCAAGGGCGCCTACTTCCTCGCCGCCGACCTGCCCGCCGACCCCGCCGAGCGGGACGACCTGCTGCTGCGGGTCATGGGCACGCCGGACCCCCGGCAGATCGACGGGATCGGCGGCGCGCACCCGCTGACCAGCAAGGTCGCGGTCGTGTCGCCCTCGCAGCGACCGGATGTCGACGTCGAGTACCTGTTCCTGCAGCTCGGCGTCGAGGAGCCGACCGTCTCCGACAAGCAGAACTGCGGGAACCTGCTCGCCGGGATCGGCCCGTTCGCGGTCGAGCGCGGCCTCGTCGCTGCCGGTCCGCGGCGCACCGCCGTGCGGATCCGGATGGTCAACTCCGACAGCATCGCGACCGCCGAGTTCGCGACGCCGGGCGGCGCCGTCGACTACGAGGGCGACACCGCGATCTCGGGGGTGCCCGGGACCGCCGCCCCGATCGTCCTGAGCTTCGAGGACACCGAGGGGTCGGCCTGCGGCGCGCTGCTGCCGACCGGGAACGTCCGGGACGTCGTCGACGGCGTCGAGGTGACGTGCGTCGACAACGGGATGCCGGTCGTGGTCGCCGCCGCGTCCGATCTCGGCGTCACCGGCTACGAGGACCCCGCCGACCTGGCGCGCCTCGGCGACCGGATCCAGTCGCTGCGGCTCGCCGCCGGGAAGCTGATGGGCCTCGGCGACGTCGCGGAGGCGTCCGTTCCGAAGACCACGCTGGTGGCGCCCCCGCGCGACGGCGGCGCCATCTGCACCCGCACGTTCATCCCGCTGCGCGTGCACGCCTCGATCGGCGTGCTCGGCGCCGTCACGGTCGCGACCGCGCTGCTCATGGACGGCGCGGTCGGCCACGACCTCGCCCGCCTCCCGGCGCGCGGCGCGCCGATGGGCATCGAGCACCCCACCGGCCGGCTGGACGTGGAGGTCGAGCTCGACGGCGCGTCCGTGCGGCGGGCCGGCGTCGTCCGCACCGCCCGCAAGCTCTTCGACGGAACCGTCTTCCCCCGGAGGTCCCTTTGATCACGCATGAGATCGCGCACGTCGGGAGCGTCGAGCTGCTGACGCCCGTCCCGGACGAGAGCCTGCGGTTCTTCACCCGCGTCATGGGCCTGACCGAGGTGGGCGCCGAGGGCGACTCGGTGTACCTGCGGACGTGGGACGACTACGAGCACCACACGCTCAAGCTCACCGCGCACAGCACGTCGGGCATCCGCCGCACCGCGCTGCGGACGTGGTCGCAGGAGGCACTCGACCGGCGGGTGAAGGCGATCGAGGAGGCGGGCCTCGGTGTCGGCTGGCGCGACGGCGACCCCGGCATCGGCCCGACCTACGTGTTCCGCGACCCGGACGGCCACGAGCTGGAGCTGTACTGGGAGAGCGAGTGGTTCGACGCGCCGGCGGAGCTGAAGCCGGCGCTGAAGAACCAGGCGCAGGCGTACCCGGCGCGCGGCGTGTGCGTCCGCCGCCTGGACCACGTGAACTTCCTGTCCGCCGAGGTCGAGCCGAGCACAGAGTTCCTGATCGACGCCCTGGGCGGCCGCACGACCGAGCAGATCCAGCTCGACAGCGGCGACATCGCCGGACGCTGGCTGCACTTCACCAACAAGTCCTACGACATCGTCTACACCCGCGACCGGACCGGCGCCAACGGCCGGCTGCATCACATCGCGTTCGCCACCGACACCCGTGAAGACATCCTGCGCGCCGCCGACATCTTCCTCGACAACGGCGTGTTCATCGAGACCGGCCCGCACAAGCACGCCATCCAGCAGACGTTCTTCCTGTACGTCTACGAGCCGGGCGGCAACCGCATCGAGCTGTGCAACCCCTGCGCACGGCTCGTCCTGGCACCCGACTGGAAACCGATCACCTGGACGGAGGCGGAGCGCGCCAAGGGCCAGGCGTGGGGCCTGAAGACCATCGAGTCCTTCCACACCCACGGCACCCCGCCCCTCTGACCCGCGGCCGGTCAGGGCGACAGGCGGCGGAGCAGGTCGCGGGACGCGGCGGCCATCGTCGGCGGGACGTCGAGTTCGGTCAGCATGTCGGCCGCCGCGGCCATCTCGGCGGCGCGGCGGACGGCGTGCCGGTGCGTCCCGGCGACGAGGCGGTCCACGGTCGGCCCGCCCGCCGCGGCGAGTTCCTCGACGATGTTGCCGCGCAGCCAGTCCTCGCAGCCGGCCGCGCGCGCCGCCTCCAGCGCCTCCACGACCGACGCGGCGAGGCCCTTGAAGAAGACGCTGCGCAGCAGCTTGCGGGTCGCGGCGGCGCCCGCCTCGGCGTCCATCACCTCGACGGACGCGCCGAGCCCGGTGAGGATCGACGCGGCGTCCGCCGCCGCGTCGCCGCTGGCCAGCATCGGGGTGAACAGCCCGCGGCCGGGCACCGGCGCCATGATCGCGATGTCCGCGAACCGCACGCCGGCCGCCGCCGCGGTCGCCGCCAGCTCCCGCTTGAGGCCGGGCGAGGCGGTGTTCATATCGGCCCAGACGGCGGTGCCCGCGCCCGGGATCCCGGCGCGCAGCGCGGCCGCGGCGTCGTGCGCGCTGTTCACGCTGAGCACCAGGTCGGCGCCGGCGGCCGCGTCCGCCTCGCCGGTGGCGGCGGCCGTCCCGTCCGGGGCCGCGACGGCCGGGTCGTAGGCGCGGACGGCGGCGCCGGCGGCGACCAGGTCGCGCGCGATCGCCCCGCCGGCCTCGCCCAGCCCGAGCACGGCGACGACCGGCGTCCGCCCGGTACCCTGCGACATTCCGCCTCCTCGACCGCGGTGGCGCGGCCCCGCCGCTAGACTGAGGGTCGCACCAAAATTGGCGACAATATCTTCGCACGGGTTCCACGGGAGGAACAGTGCCGACAGCCGACGACCAGGACACCGGCCGCCCGGTGGCGACCGGCATCCGGGAGGCGATCCTCTCCGGCGAGTTCGTGCCCAACCAGCGGCTGGTCGAGGCGGACCTCGCCGAGCGGTTCGGCGCGAGCCGCGCCGCGGTCCGCGCCGCGCTGCTGGAGCTGGCCAACGAGGGGCTGATCGAGCGGGTGCAGAACCGCGGCGCCCGGGTCCGCGCGATCTCCCTGGAGGAGGCCATCGAGATCAGCGAGCTGCGCATGGTGATCGAGGGGCTGTGCGCGGCCAAGGCCGCCGAGCGGGTCACCGAGGACGGCGCCCGGCTGCTGACCGAGATCGCCGACGACATGCGCGCCGCCGTCGCGTCCGGCGACGTGTTCGGCTACTCCCGGCTGAACGAGCGGCTGCACCGCGAGATCCGCGAGATCAGCGGCCAGCGCACCGCCGCCGAGGTGCTGGAGCGGCTGCGCGCGCAGAGCGTCCGGCACCAGTTCAAGCTGGCGATGCACCCCGGCCGCCCGGCGGTGTCGCTGCCCGAGCACCTGGCGATCATCGACGCGATCCGCGCCCGCGACCCCGAGGCCGCCGAGCGGGCCGCCCGCGAGCACCTGCGCAGCGTCATCCGCACCCTCCCCGAGGCGGACCGCAGCCGGCCGCACGGCAACGGCCTCGCCCCCTGACCCCGACCGGCCGGCCCCTTGCCCGGCAGACCCCCTGCCCCGGCCGACCGCCGCGCGGCGTGTGATCGCGGCCGGTCAGAACCGATCCTGGGCGCCCGATTGATCGCCGTCGCGGGAGTGCCTAGATTTGGCGGTGGAGCCCGTTCCGGCAGCACCGTCTCGGTCAGGGAGCCGCCATGTCCCCGCGAACCCGCCCGCCCTTCCGCGCCGACCACGTCGGGAGCCTGCTGCGCCCGGCCGACCTGCTGGCCGCGCGCGACGACCACGCCAAGGGCCGCATCGACGGCCGGCACCTCGCCGAGGTGGAGGACGCCGCGATCCGCGACGCGGTCGCGATGCAGCGCCAGGCCGGCCTGCGGACCGCCACCGACGGCGAGTTCCGCCGCACGTCCTGGCACATGGACTTCATCTACCGGCTCGGCGGGATCAGCCCCGCGGACGAGCAGATCAAGGTCAGGTTCCGCAACGAGTCCGGCGACCTGGAGTTCAGCACCGCCGCGCTGCGCGTGCACGACCGGGTCCGCCTCGACGAGACGATCTTCGCCGACCACTTCCGCTTCCTGCGCGACGCGGCGGGCGACGGCGTCACGCCGAAGCTGACGATCCCGTCGCCGAACATGGTCCACTACCGCGGCGGGCCCGCGGCGATCGACCCGGAGGTGTACCCGGACATCGAGGAGTTCTGGTCCGACCTGGCCGCCGCGTACGCCGAGCAGGTGCGGCGGATCGCCGGTCTCGGCTGCCGGTACCTGCAGCTCGACGACACGAGCCTCGCCTACCTCAACGACCCGAAGCAGCGCGCGATGATCGCCGAGCGCGGCGACGACCCCGACCACCTCCACCTGCGCTACATCCGGCAGATCAACGCGGCGCTGGCGGGCCGTCCCGCGGACCTCGCCGTCACCACGCACATGTGCCGGGGCAACTTCCGCTCGTCGTGGACGGCCGAGGGCGGCTACGACTTCGTCGCCGAGGCGCTGTTCTCCGAGCTGGACGTGGACGGGTTCTTCCTGGAGTACGACGACCCGCGCTCCGGCGGGTTCGAGCCGCTGCGGTTCGTCCCGCCCGGCAAGACGGTCGTGCTGGGGCTGGTCACGACCAAGCGCGGCGAGCTGGAGTCGAAGGACGAGCTGAAGCGCCGCATCGACGAGGCGGCCCGGTTCGTCCCGCTGGAGCAGATCTGCCTGTCGCCGCAGTGTGGGTTCTCCTCGACCGTCGAGGGGAACGTGCTCACCGCGGACCAGCAGTTCGCCAAGCTGCGGCTGATCGCGGAGACCGCCGAGGAGGTCTGGGGCTGAGGCCCCGGCCGGGCGGGGGCTGAGGCCCCGGCCGGGCGGCTAGGCGGGCTCGGGCATGAGGTGTTCGAGGGCGGTGACGGCGTGCGCGCGGTGCACGTCGAGGACGCGGACGGCCTCGTCGGCGTCCCCGGCGCGCAGCGCGGCGAGGGCCGCGCGGTGCTCGCCTATGACGCGTTCGCGGTTGACGCCCTCGCCGTAGTAGATGGAGCGGTAGGCGTCGGTGGCGTCCCACAGCGTGCGGATGAGCCGGACGAGGCGCGGCATGCCGGCGCATTCGTAGAGCGCCATGTGGAACGCCCGGTTGGCCGCGGCCATCGCGAGGACGTCGCCGGCCTGCGCGGCGCGTTCCACCTCGTCCTCGGCGCGGTCGAGTGCGGCGAGGTCGGCGGCGGTGACCCGGGCGGCGGCGCGGCGGACGGCCTCCTCTTCCAGGAGGGTGCGGATCCGGTACACCTCGCGCAGGTCGTCCAGGGACAGCTCCTCGACGTAGTAGCCGCGGTGCGCGCGGTAGGTGACCAGGCCCTCGCCCTGCAGGGTCTTGAGCGCCTCGCGCAGCGGGACGCGGCTGACGCCGAACTCCTCGGCCACCACGTCCTGCCGGATCGGCGCGCCCGGGCGGAGCCGGCCGGTGGTGATGGCGCGGCGCAGCTCGTCGAGGACGAACTGCTGGGCCGTCGGCGGCCGCCGGTGCTGCACGGTCATCGGGTCACCATCTCACGCGGAGGGCACTGGATCACGGATATTGGATCCAATACTAGACTTCCGCGCATGACGACCTCACCGCGCGACCGGACCGTCCACCCCACCGCCCTGTTCGGCATCGACGGGCTCCTCAGCGACGAGGAGCGCGAGATCCGCGCCACCGTCCGCAGGCTCTGCGACAAGGAACTGCGCCCCCACCTGCCCGAGTGGTTCGACAAGGGCGGCATCCCGGCGCGGGAGCTGGCCAGGCAGTTCGGGTCGATCGGCGTGCTGGGCATGCACCTGGAGGGGTACGGCTGCGCGGGGATGGGCGCGGTCTCCTACGGCCTGGCCTGCCTGGAATTGGAGGCCGCCGACTCCGGGCTGCGCAGCCTGGTGTCGGTGCAGGGCTCCCTGGCGATGTTCGCGATCTGGAAGCACGGCAGCGAGGAGCAGAAGCAGCGGTGGCTGCCCGCGATGGCGCGCGGCGAGGCGATCGGCTGCTTCGGCCTCACCGAGCCCGACTTCGGCTCCGACCCGGCCGGGATGCGGACCCGCGCCCGCCGCGACGGCGCGGACTGGATCCTGTCCGGCACCAAGATGTGGATCACCAACGGGTCGGTCGCGGACGTCGCGGTCGTGTGGGCCCGCACCGACGACGGGATCCGCGGCTTCCTCGTCCCCGCCGGCACCCCCGGCTTCCAGGCCCGCGACATCGAGCGCAAGCTGTCGCTGCGCGCCAGCGTGACCAGCGAGCTGGTGCTGGACGAGGTGCGGCTGCCCGCCGACGCGATGCTGCCCGGGGCGCGCGGCCTGTCCGGGCCGCTGAGCTGCCTGAACGAGGCGCGCTTCGGGATCGTGTTCGGCGCGATCGGCGCCGCCCTGGACTGCCTGGAGACCACCATCGACTACGTCGGCGAGCGGCGGGTGTTCGACCGCCCCCTCGCCTCGTACCAGCTCACCCAGCAGAAGCTCGCCGACATGACGCTGGAGGCGGGCAAGGGCCTGCTGCTGGCCATCCACCTCGGCCGCCTCAAGGAAGCCGGGACGATCACGCCCGAGCAGGTCAGCGTCGGCAAGCTCAACAACGTCCGCGAGGCCATCAACATCGCCCGCACCTGCCGCACCCTCCTCGGCGCCAACGGCATCACGCTCGAATACCCCGTCATCCGGCACGCCGCCAACCTGGAGTCGGTGCTGACCTACGAGGGCACCTCCGAGGTCCACTCGCTGGTCATCGGCCGCGCCCTCACCGGCGAGTCCGCCTTCCAGTAGGCGCGGGCCGGGAGGCCGGGCGTCAGTGGGCGGCGGCGGCCCAGTCGGGGCCGGCGCCGATCGCCACGTCCAGGCCGACCATGAGCGGGTACGCGGTGGTCATCCGCTCGCGCACGAGGTCGCGGACGGCCTCGTGCTCGCCCGGCGCGACCTCCAGGACGATCTCGTCGTGCACCTGCAGCAGCAGCCGGCTGCGCGCGCCGGCGGCGGTGAGCGCCGCGTCCACCCGCAGCATCGCGATCTTGACGATGTCGGCGGCCGAGCCCTGCACCGGGGCGTTCAGCGCCATCCGCTCGGCCGTCTCGCGCCGCTGCCTGTTGTCGCTGGTCAGGTGCGGCAGGTAGCGGCGGCGGCCGAGGAGCGTGCTGGTGTGGCCGGTGACGCGGGCCTCGGCGACGACCTCGTCGAGGTAGTCGCGGACGCCGCCGAGCCGCTCGAAGTAGGCGTCCATCAGCGGGCGCGCCTCCGCCATCGGGATGCCGAGCTGCTTGGCGAGCCCGAACGCCGACAGCCCGTACGCCAGCCCGTACGACATCGCCTTGATCTTGCGGCGCATGTCCGGGGTCACCGCGTCCGGGGCGACCTGGAAGACCCGCGCCGCCATCGTGCTGTGCAGGTCCTCGCCGGACGCGAACGCGGCCAGCAGCGTGGGGTCCTGCGACAGGTGCGCCATGACGCGCAGTTCGAGCTGCCCGTAGTCGGCGGTCAGCAGCGCGTCGTAGCCCTCGCCGGGCCGGAACGCGCGGCGGATCCGCAGCCCCTCCTCGGTGCGGACGGGGATGACCTGCAGGTTCGGCTCGGTTGAGGTGAGCCGCCCGGTCGCCGCGACGGTCTGCTGGAAGGTGGTGTGGACGCGGCCGTCCGCGCCGATCTCCCGGACGAGCCCGGCGACCGTCGCGCGCAGCCGGGCGAGGTCGCGGTGGCGCAGCAGGATCTGCGGGAGGCCGTTGTCGGTCTGCGTCGCCAGCCAGGTCAGCGCGTCCAGGTCGGTGGAGTACCCGGACTTGATCTTCTTGGTCTTCGGCAGCCCGAGCTCGCCGAACAGCACTTCCTGGAGCTGCTTGGTGGAGCCGGGGTTGAAGCGGCGCCCGGCGATCTCGGCGGCGTCGTCGGCGGCGCGCTCCATGCCGTCGGCGAAGTGCCGCTCCAGCTCGTGCAGCAGGCCGGCGTCCACGGCGACGCCGGTGCGCTCGGCGCGGGCGAGCAGGCCGGACAGCGGCAGCTCGACGTCCCTGAGCAGCGCGTCCATCCCGGTGGACGCGAGGTCGGGGGCGAGCCGCCCGGCCAAATCGAGGACGGCGCCGGCCTGCAGCATCAGCCCGTCCGGGCCGTCCTCGGGCGGGCGGCGGCCGAGATAGCGGGCCGCGACGTCGGCGACCCCGTAGGCGGCGAGGCCGGGCAGCAGCAGGTAGGCGGCCATGGCCGTGTCCGTGGTGACGCCGGCGAGCCGCCAGCCGCGCTCGGGCAGCACGCGCAGCAGCGCCTTGACGTCGTGCACCGCCTTGGGACGGTCCGGGTCGGCGAGCCACCCCGCGAACGCGGCCTCGTCGTCGGCGGTGAGGGCGGACGGCTCGAACGCGGCGGCGAACCCGTCGGGCGTGGCGAGCGCGATCCGCGCGATGTCGCCGGACCCGCGCGCCCACGCGCAGTCGGCGGCGAGCCCGACCGGCCCGGTCGCCCGGGCGGCCAGCCACGGCGCCAGCTCGTCCGGGCCGAGCTCGTGGCCGCGCAGCACGGGCCCGGCGGGCTCCGCCGGGCGGCCGCCGCCGGGGTCGGCGGCGAACAGGCGCTGCCGCAGGCTCGCGTTGCGGAACTCCAGGTCGTCCAGGAGCGAGGTGAAGGCGGCGATGTCGTAGGGGCGGCGCCGCAGGCCGGCGACGTCCACGGGAAGGTCGACGTCGCGGACCAGCTCGGTCAGCCGCCGGTTCAGCCGCACCGTGTCCAGCGCGGCGCGCAGCCGCTCCCCCGCCTTCCCCTTCACCTCGTCCGCGTGCTCCAGCAGCGCGGCGAGCGACCCGTACTCGCGGATCCATTTCGCGGCGGTCTTCTCGCCGATGCCGGGGATGCTCGGCAGGTTGTCGGACGGGTCGCCGCGCAGCGCCGCGAAGTCGGGGTACTGCGCGGGTGTCAGCCCGTACTTCGCCTCGACCGCCTCCGGCGTGTACCGGATCATCTCCGACGCCGTCCGGTAGAAGTACAGGACGGTCACGTCGCCGGAGACGAGCTGCAGCGCGTCGCGGTCGCCGGTGACCACCAGGACCTCGAGGCCGTCCGCGACGGCCCTCGTGGCGAGGGTCGCGATGACGTCGTCCGCCTCGTAGCCGGGCGCCCGCAGCACGGGCACGTTCATCGCGCCGAGCAGGTCGTCGAGGATCTCCATCTGGCCGCCGAACTCCCCGGGCGAGCGCGACCGGGTCGCCTTGTACTCGGGGAACGCCTCGGTGCGGAACGTGCGGCGCGAGACGTCGAACGCGACCGCGAGATGCGTCGGCTGCTCGTCGCGCAGCGCGTTGGCCAGCATGTTCGCGAACCCGTAGACCGCGTTCGTGGGCTGGCCCGACGTCGTGCTGAAGTTCTCGACCGGCAGGGCGTAGAACGCCCGGTAGGCCAGGGAGTGGCCGTCCAGGAGCAGCAGGCGGGGCCGGTCGGTCATGGCCCCATCCTCGCAGCCGCGCGGACGGCGGCGCCGCGCCCGGGCCGGGCCCCGGAAAGCGGAGGCCGCTTCCGCGAATCCCTTGCGGCGACCGCCGCGGGCGCGGAATGATCATGTCTGCACGATTCAGCGCCCCTCGTCACGATTCACCCGAGCGCCCGCAGGAGGCGTAGGACGTGAACGCCGACTCCGAGGCCGCCGGGCTCCGGCTGCTGAGCGCCGCGAGCATCCGGATGGCCGGCGTGCTGGACATGGAGCGGGTCGCGCGGCACCTGGTCGCGGTCGCGCTCGGCGGGTTCGCCGACACGGCCGGGGTGTACGTCGCCGAGCAGCTGATCGTCGGCGACGAGCCGCCCCGCCCGCCCGGTGGCCGGGCCGTGGAGGCGCGCCGGATCGCGGTCGGCGCGACCGGCGCCGACCTGGAGCCGCTGTTCCCGGCCGGGGAGATGGTGGTGTTCGCGGCGGGCAGCGCCTATGCCGCCTGCCTCGCCGACGGGACGCCGCAGCGGTTCGGGGAGCTGGACCGGCACTTCGTCCTGAAGCCGCGGGTGCCGCCGCCGCGCCCGGCCCGCGAGCGGCTCGCCGACTTGTCGGACTTCCTGCTCGTCCCGCTGCGGACCGGGGAGGCCGTGCTCGGGCTCGTGGCGTTCGCGCGCGGGTCCGCGGCGGGCCCGTTCAGCGACGCCGACGCCGCGCTGGCCGGCGAGCTGGCCGCCCTCACCGCCCGCTGCCTGGACGGCGCGCGCCGCTACCAGCGCGAGCACGCGGCGGCGCGGGCGCTGCAGGCGGGACTGCTGCCGCTGCCGCCGGGCGCCGTCCCGGGCGTGCGGGTGGCGCACCGGTCCGTGCCCGCCGGGCGGGCCAACCTCGTCGGCGGCGACTGGTGCGACATCATCCCGCTGCCCGCCGGGCGGATCGCGCTCGTCATCGGCGACGCGATGGGGCACGGGTCGGCCGCCGCCGCGGCCATGGTGCAGCTGCGCGCCGCCGCGCGCACACTGGCGATGCTCGGCAAGGACCCGGCGCAGATCCTCGCCTGGCTGGACCGCATCGCCCCTGACATCGGGCCCGTCCAGTTCGCGACCTGCGCGTGCGCCGTCCTGGACCCCGCCGCCGGCACCGCCGACATCTCCCGCGCCGGGCATCCCCCGCCGATCCTGGTGCACCCGGACGGCGGCTGCGACGTCCTCGACCTTCCGCCCGGGCTCCCGCTCGGCCTGGACGGCGCCGACTACGAGAACATCCGGGTGGCCGTCCCGGACGGCTCCACCCTCGCGCTGTACACCGACGGGCTGATCGAGACCCGCGCCCGCGACCTGGAGGCCGGGATCGCCGCGCTGCGGTCCGCGCTCGCGGGCGGCGCGGCCCGGCTGGAGGACGCCTGCGCCGACGTCGTGGCGAAGCTGGCCGCCCCGCCCAACGACGACGACGTCACCGTGATGCTCGTCCGCACCGGCACCTGACCGGCGCGGGCGCGCCGACCGCACAACGAGAGGGGACCCGTTGAACGACCCGGACTGGGCGAGCGGCATCGACCCGAACCAGGCGAGCGTCGCGCGCGTCTACGACTACCTGCTCGGCGGCGCGCACAACTTCTCCGCCGACCGCGACATCGCCCGGACGCTGGAGGCGATCGAGCCGCGGGCCCGCGCGATCGCGGCGGCGAACCGGGCGTTCCTCGTGCGGGCGGTCCGGTACCTCGCCGCGGAGGCGGGGATCCGGCAGTTCCTCGACATCGGCTCCGGCATCCCGACGCAGGGCAACGTGCACGAGATCGTCCACCGGGTGGACCCGGCGGCGCGCGTCGTCTACGTCGACCGCGACCCGGTCGCGGTCGCGCACAGCACCGCGCTGCTCGGCGGCGAGCCGAACGCCGCCGTCGTCCAGGCGGACCTGACGCGCCCGGCGGACATCCTCGGCCACCCGACCGTCCGCAAGATGATCGACTTCGACGAGCCGGTGGGGCTGCTGCTGGTCGCCGTCCTGCACTTCATCACCGACGAGCAGGACCCGGCCGGCATCCTGGCCGAGCTGACCGCGCCGCTGGTGTCCGGCAGCCACCTAGCCGTCAGCCACGGCACGCACAAGCGGGAGACCGGCGAGGCGGTCGCGAAGGTGTACCGGCGGGCCGTCGCGCAGGGCGAGCCGACGCTGCGCACCGCCGAGGAGATCGGCGCCTTCTTCACCGGCTTCGACCTGGTCGACCCCGGCCTGGTGCACGGGCCGCTGTGGCGTCCCGGCTCGCCGGCAGAGGTGCCCGACGACCCGTCGGCCTTCTGGTTCCTGGCCGGCGTCGCCCGCAGGCCCTGACCGCCGGCTGTTCCCCGACTCGCGGCGAGTCGTCGTTATGAGGCGTTCCATGACGACGACTCGCCGCAGCTCAACGTGGGGTCAGCGGGTGAGGTAGGAGCCGACGCGGGTCGGCGGGACCTTCTTCGCGAGCGCGTTCTTGCGCGCCAGGGCGTTGCCGTTGACCGTGAGCGTGCTGTGCGCGAACAGCTCGGTGACCGCGGCGGTGGCGTCGATCATCTGGTCGAAGCCCTGCAGGTTCACGTTGTCGTAGCGGTCGCAGGCGGAGTGGTAGCAGGGGTCGTACGCGACGCCGGCGGTGCCGCCGTACACCTTCGCCTGCTCCTCCGTCTTGATCTTCTCGGCGCCGGTGAAGATGCCGCCGGCCGGGATGCCGGCGGTGATGAAGGCGTTGTAGTCCGAGCGGCCGTCGAACGCGGTCGGGTCGGTGGCGAGGCCGCGTCCGCCGAAGTAGTCGGTGAACGCCTTCTCGATCGCGCCGGTGCCGGGCGGGGTGTCGACGTTGTTGCCGCCGTCGCTGTTGTCCCCGTCGTAGACGAACCGGACGTAGTTCGGCGAGGCGAGCATGTCGAAGTCGAGCATCAGCGCGACCTTGTCGCGCTCCGCCTGCGGCAGGTTGTCGACGTAGTACTGGGAGCCGAGCAGGCCCTCCTCCTCGGCGCCCCAGAAGGCGAACCGCACCTGGTTGCGGACCTTCTTGCCGAGCTTGTGGATCTGCTTGGCCATCTCCAGCAGCGTCGCGGTGCCGGAGCCGTCGTCGTTGATGCCGGGCCCGGCGACGACGCTGTCGTTGTGCGCGCCGACCACGACGACGTTGTCGGCGCGGCCGCGCGGGGTGTCGGCGATGACGTTGGCCGCCTCGCGCTTCTGGTTCGTGGTGTCCGTCTTGACGTGCAGCGTCACACCGCCGTTCTGCGCCTGCTCGACGAGGTCGGTGCCGACCGCGTTCGTCGGGCCGACGACGGGGACCGAGTGCGGCGTGGTGAGCGTGCCCGCGACCGGGCCCGGCTGGCCGGGCAGCTGGTAGATGACGACGGCGCTCGCGCCCGCGGCGATGGCGTTGCCGGCCTTGACGGAGAAGAAGCAGCCGCCGCGCTGGATCAGCGCGATGTTCCCCTTCGGGAAGCCGGTGAAGTCGCCGGCCTCGCAGCCGCTGCCGGTCCCGGTCGCGCCGGGGTCGACGGCCGTCGCGGCGGCGGTGACGTCGCCGGACCCGGAGTACTGGAGCGTCGCGAAGTCGGTCTCGGGGGTGTAGGTCTTCGGCGTGGGAGCGGTCTCGGCGAACGTCGCGGGCGCGTTCTCCTGCCAGAAGTCGAAGGTGAAGTTCTGGACCGTCGGCTTGTACCCGTACCGCTTCAGCTGGTCGGCGACGTACTTGATGGTGATCTTGTTGCCGTCGAGTCCGGCGGCCCGGTTCCCGCCGTTCGCGTCCGCGATCCTCTGCAGGTCGAGCTGGTGCTGGCGGACGGCCTTGAGCGTGACGAGCGAGGCGAGCCGTGACCGGTCCGGTCCGGCGGCCTGGGCGTCGGTCGCCGCAACCGCGGTGGCGGCGAGCGACAGTCCCAGGAGGGAGGCGAGCGCGGCTCTGCGCATGACCGTGTCTCCGTTGCGTGGGGGACAAATTCCACGAAGCGTGACATGTGGGCTTACCGCCAACAAGATCTAGAGTTGCCAATCCGCGGCGGTAGCCGGATGCGGCCAGCGCCACCCGGACGTCCCCGTTTCCGCCCTGATGTCGAGGTCACCGCGCGTGCGCGTCCGATAAATAGCAGTTGATACCCCTGGTCAGCGATAAATCCGACTCAGTATGCTGCGGGCCTTTGCAGCTCGGCGACGGCGCCGGCTCCGCAACGCACACACACAGGGAGTGAACCGGTGACGCGACCCGACCAGGCGCCCGCGCCGCCGCGGCGTCCGCGCATCCGGACCGGCCGGGCGCGCACCCGCAGCATCAGGCGCCGGATCGCGCTGCTGCTGGCGGTCCCGCTGGCCTCGCTGCTGGTCCTGTGGCTCGTCCCGACCGGCGTCACGCTGTCGAACGCGCTCGAGCGGTACGACTTCGCGACCGTCTACGACAAGGTCGGCCTGCCCGCCACGACCGTCATCGAGGCGATGCAGCAGGAGCGCTCCGCCGCCGTCGCGTCCCTGACCCACCCGAAGGCCGCGAACGAGACGCGGTTCAAGGAGCAGGCCGGCCGGACGGACGCGATGGTGTCCGCGTTCCGCAAGTCGGCCTTCTCCTCCGACGCGACGGGCGCGATGGACGACGCCGTCGAGCGGCGCGTCCACACCCTCAGCGGCGCGTTCGACGGGCTGGAGTCGCTGCGCGCGCAGATCCGCATCGACGGCACCACCCCGCTCGGCGCGATCGGCGGCTACAGCAAGATCATCGACGGCACGATCCGGGTGCTCACCACGCTGGTCAGCGTCAACGCCGTCCCGGTCTACCAGCAGACCAACGCGCTGCTGGACAACTACTGGGCGCGCGAGTTCATGCTGCGCGAGGCCGACCTCGTGTCCGGGCTGCGGAGCGGCACGCTGGGCTCGGACGAGCGGACCACGTTCGCCGGGTGGGCCAGCACCCGCAACCAGTTCTTCGAGCTCGGCCGCGCCGCCGGGAACGGCAAGATCTCCGCGATCATGGACGACCTGGCGAACTCGTCGCAGTACACCGCCTACACGGCGCTGGAGAACGCGGTGGTGAACAACGGGTTCGCGCCGTCCCAGCGCGAGTGGCGCACCACGATCGCGGCGCTGTCGCCGGTGTGGCTGCAGGCCGCCGCGAAGGCCGGCGACCAGGTGAGCAACAAGGACGTCAAGCCCGCCGGCCGCCGCATCATGCTCGGCTTCTACCTGATCGGCGGGCTCGGGCTGCTGGCCGTCGCCGCGTCGGTGGTGCTGTCGCTGCTGTTCGCCCGCCGCATCACCGAGGAGCTGCGGCACCTGCAGCGGACCGCGCAGGAGCTGGCGCACGAGCGGCTGCCGCGGGTCGTGGCGCGGCTGCGCCGCGGCGAGACCGTCGACGTCGAGGCGGAGGCGCCGCCGCCGGTCATCGGCGGCACCCGGGAGATCGCGCTCGTCGGCGAGGCGTTCGACGCCGTCCAGCGGACCGCGGTGAGCACCGCGGTCGGCGAGGCCGACCTGCGCGCGAGCATCAACCGGGTGTTCGTGAACCTGTCGTGGCGGAGCCAGTCGCTGCTGCACCGCCAGCTGCGGCTGCTGGACCAGATGGAGCGCCGCGCCGCCAGCCCCGAGGAGCTGGACGACCTGTTCCGGCTGGACCACCTCACCACCCGCATGCGCCGGCACGCCGAGGGCCTGGTCATCCTGTCCGGGTCGCCGACCGTCCGCGCCTGGGACCACCCCGTGTCCGCCGAGGACGTCATCCGCGCGGCGATCGCCGAGGTCGAGGACTACACCCGGGTCGAGGTGACCGGCGCGTCGTCGGCCGCGGTGACCGGCACCGTCGTCGCCGACGTGATCCACCTGCTCGCCGAGCTGATCGAGAACGCCGCGTCGTTCTCCCCGCCGACCACCGAGGTCACCGTCAAGCTCGACACGGTCGCCAACGGGCTGGCCGTCGAGATCGTCGACCGCGGCGTCGGGCTCGACCCGGACGAGCGCGACGAGCTGAACCGGCGGCTGTCCAGCACCGTGGAGTTCGACCTGGTCGACACCGAGCGGCTCGGGCTGTTCGTCGTCGCGCGGCTCGCCGACCGGCACGGCATCAGCGTGTCGCTGCAGCCGTCCCCGTACGGCGGGACGAGCGCGATCGTGCTGGTCCCGCACTCGCTGGTGGTGCTGGACGAGCCGCGCGAGCTGCTGAGCGGCGCCGAGCCGCCGCTGGTCGCGCACCCGGTCGGGTCCGCCACGGGGGCGCCGCGCGGGCTGGCCCGCCCGGCGCGTCCCGCGCTGGCGGGCCCGGCGTACGCGGCGCCCGGAGGTCCGCCCGCCGAGCCGCCCGCCGAACCGTCCGGCGGTCCGTCCGGTGGGTCGTCCGGTGGGCTGTCCGGCGGGCCGTTCGGCCAGGTTCCGGCCGAGCCGGGGCCGCAGGCGCCGATGGGCGGGCGGCCCGGGCCGTCCGCCGGGGACCCGGGCGGGGTCCCCGCCGAGTCGAGCGAGGTGACGGGCCGGCTCCCCCGCCGGGTGCGGCAGCGCAACATGGCGCCGCAGCTGCGCGCGCGGCCCGCGCCGGGACCCGCGCCGGGGGCGGTCGGCCCCAACGGGGCGTGGGGCCCCGGGCCCGCCGAGGAGTACGACGAGCCGAGCCCGGAGGTCAACCGGGACCTGATGTCATCGCTACAGTCGGGATGGCTTCGGGGCAGGGACGACGACGATCCGGACGATCGCGATCCACGCGATGAATGGGGGCAGGGATGACGCAGCAGGGCCACGCCACCGGAGAGCTGGACTGGCTGCTGGACGATCTGGTCGAGCGGGTCGGGGAGGTGCACCAGGCCGTGCTGCTGTCGCGGGACGGCCTGGTGATGGGCGCCTCCGGCGGGGTGACCCGCAAGGACGCCGAGTTCCTCGCCGCGCTGTCGTCGGGCTTCCACAGCCTGGCCAACGGCGCCCGCGAGCACTTCCAGGCCAAGCAGGTCCGGCAGACGGTCGTCGAGCTGGACGGGCTGCTGTTCTTCGTGATGCCGGCCGGCAACGGCAGCTGCCTCGCGGTGCTCAGCGACGCGGGCGGCAACGCCGGGCTGGTCGCCTACGAGACGACCATGCTGATCAAACGGGTGCGGCGCCAGCTCGGCACGGCGCCGCGGGCGCAGGACGCGCCCGACCCGTCGCAGGCCGGCGCCCCGGGCTGAGCCGGCCGTGGAGACTCCGAGAGAGCGCTGGGTCGGCGCGGACGCCGGCCCGATCGTGCGGCCGTACGCGGTGACCCGCGGGCGCACCCGTCCCCGCGGGATGGACGTCGACCTGGTCACGCTGCTCGTCGCGACGGGCCGCACGCCCGGCGAGCGGGTGTGGCTGTCGCGCGAGCAGCGGCGGCTGCTGGAGCTGTGCCGCCACCCCTCCACCCCCGCCGACCTGGCCTCCGACACCGACCTGCCGCTGCGGGTCGTGCAGATCCTGCTGGCGGACCTGCACCAGTACGGCCTCGTCGAAGAAGTCCCCCAGGCCGAGCCGGCCGGGCGGAGCACCGGCCGTCCCGACCCGAAGATCCTGATGAGAGTGCTCGATGAACTCCGCCGCCTATGACCCCACCGCGCCCGCCGAGGACCTCCCCGCGCACACGCTGAAGATCCTCGTCGCCGGCGGGTTCGGGGTCGGCAAGACGACCCTGGTCGGCGCGGTCAGCGAGATCCGCCCGCTGCGCACCGAGGAGGTCCTGACCGACGCGTCCGTCGGGGTGGACGACCTCGGCGGCGTCGAGCGCAAGACCACCACGACCGTCGCCATGGACTTCGGCCGGCTCACCTTCTCCGGCGGCGTCCGGCTGTACCTGTTCGGGACGCCGGGGCAGGAGCGGTTCTGGTTCATGTGGGACCAGATCGCCTACGGCGCCGTCGGCGCGATCGTGCTGGTCGACACGCGGCGGCTGCCGACGAGCTTCGCCTCCATCGACTTCTTCGAGAACCGGGGCATCCCGTTCGTCGTCGCGGCGAACGTCTTCGACGGCGCGCGCCGCTACACCACCGAGGAGATCGCCGACGCGCTCGACCTGGACCCGGACGTCCCGGTCGTGCTGTGCGACGTCCGGCACTACGACTCGGCCAAGAACGTGCTGATCCGGCTGGTCGAGCACGCCCTGCAGTCGGCCACGGCGTGACGGAGCCGTCCGTGCGGGGCGGCGGCGGGGTGATCAGGCGGTCGTGCGGGCGACGATGAGGGCCGCGAGCGCGGCGTAGGCGGCGGAGTCGTCCAGGCCGGTCTGCGCCTTGATCTCGCCGCGGTGGATCGACTCCATCACCTGGCCCGCGACGGCGCCGACGAACGCGGCGTCGGCGCCCGGGGCGGCCTCGCGGACGAGCGCCTGCACGCGCCGCGCCGCGATCAGGATGTTGCGCTTGTAGATCTCGCGGGTCGGGGGGAACGCGTCCAGGTCGGCGAAGAAGGCGGGCGAGGCGGCCGCGAACTCGGCGGAGATCGCGCGCAGGTAGGCGCCGACCCGCTCGCGGGGCTCGGCGCTCGCGTCCACGGCCGCCTCGACCCGTTCGGTGGCGCGGCGGAAGAACGCGCGGACGACGGTCGCGATGATCTGCTCGCGGCTGGCCGCGACGGCGTACAGGGTGCTCTTGGAGCAGCGCAGGGCGGCGGCCAGCTCGGCGACGCCGACGCCCGCGAAGCCCCGGTCGAGGAACACCTCGATGAGCCGGTCGACCAGTTCCGCGCGGCGGCGTTCGGCCCGGGTCTCCGTCATCCCGTGACAGTACCAAAAGCGGTTCTCTGGTACTTGTTCTGGTACCGTTCAGGTGGCGAAAGGAGTCGCGCATGCCCGCCACCCGGCACCTGCCCACGTCCGAGTCCGAGGACCTCCTCGCGCTCACCCGCGAGATCGCCGCCAAGGAGCTGGCGCCGCGCGTCGCGGACGCCGAGCGCACGGGCACCTTCCCCCGCGACGTGTTCACCACGCTCGGCCGGGCGGGCCTGCTCACGCTGCCCTTCCCCGAGGAGTTCGGCGGTGGCGGCCAGCCGTACGAGATCTACCTGCAGGTCCTGGAGGAGATCGGCTCGGTGTGGGCCAGCGTCGGCGTGGGCGTCAGCGTGCAGGCGCTGTCCTGCTTCCCGCTGTTCGCGTTCGGCACCGACGAGCAGCGCGCGCGCTGGCTGCCCGGCATGCTGTCGGGCGAGCAGCTCGGCGCGTACTGCCTGTCGGAGGCGCACGCCGGATCCGACCCCGCCGCGATGCGCGCCAAGGCCGTCCGGGACGGCGACTCCTACGTCCTCAACGGCGCCAAGGCGTGGACGACCCACGGCGGCAAGGCCGACTTCTACACCGTCATGGCCCGAACGTCCGACGAGAAGTCCCGCGGCATCTCCTGCTTCTACGTCCCGGCGGACACGCCCGGCCTGGAGTTCGACCAGCCCGAGGACAAGATGGGCCTGATGGGCTCCACCACCGCGACCGTCCGGCTGGAGAACGCGCGGATCCCGGCGGAGCACCTGATCGGCGCCGAGGGGCAAGGCCTGTCCATCGCGCTCGCCGGGCTGGACGCGGGCCGGCTCGGCATCGCCGCCGTCGCCACCGGCCTCGCCCAGGGCGCCCTCGACCACGCCGTCGCCTACGCCAAGGAGCGCGAGGCGTTCGGCAAGCCGATCATCGACCACCAGGGGCTGGCGTTCGTCCTCGCCGACATGGCCGCCGCGATCGAGTCGGCCCGGGCCACCTACCTGTCGGCGGCCCGGCTGAAGGACGCCGGCCGCCCCTACGGCCGGGAGGCGTCCATCGCGAAGCTCGTCGCCACCGACAACGCGATGAAGGCGACCACCGACGCCGTCCAGGTGCTCGGCGGCGCCGGCTACACCCGCGACTTCCCGGTGGAGCGCTTCATGCGCGAGGCGAAGGTCATGCAGATCTTCGAGGGCACCAACCAGATCCAGCGCCTGGTGATCTCCCGCCACCTCGCCCGCTGACCCGGTCCCGGCGCGCCCCGATCCGCGCGCTCCGATCCGCACGGCGTTCTGTACGACGCGTCACAGACCGTCCCCGCGCGGCCGCCTAGCGTCGAAGCATGTGGCAGTTCGTCCTGTGGGGACTCATGGGAGCCGTGGCGAACCGCACGCTGGCCTTCCTCGAGGCGAACCGGCGCGTCGCCCGGCCGCCGTGGAGGTATCCGCGCGGGCCGGGCGGCGGGTACTACCTGTTCGCCTGCGCGCTGCACTGCATGCTCGCCGCGATGGTGACGTCCGCCGCGGCCGCCAGCGACATGATCACCGCGCCCTGGGCGGCGTTCGCGCTCGGCGCGGGCGCCCCGGCGGTGCTGGCCAAGCTCGGCCGGTACGCGCTGCTGGCCTTCCCGCCCGGGCACGTCGACGGGGACGACGACCACGAGGACGAGGACGACGACGGGCCTGACCGGGCCGGACTGACTGGGGGACGCAATGCCGAGTCCTGATCGCGCCTGGCGGCGGCTGCTGGAGGCCTTCTCCGACGCGCCGGCCGGCACCACCGCCCGCCCGGCCGCCGCCGCACCCGCCACCGCACCCGCCGTCGCGCCCGCCGGTGGGCGGGGGCCCGCCCGGCGGCTGCTGGAGGCGTTCTCCGACGCGTCCCCGGCCTTCGCCGCGGCGGGCGCGCGGCCGGTCCCCGCGGGGGTGGGCGGACCGGCCGCCGGCCGCGCCCTCGTGTGGGGGCTGGTGGTCGTCGGCGTCCTCGGCGCGGCGTGCACGGCGTGGGCCGCGGCGGCGACCGGAACGCTCGCCGCCGGGGTCGTCGCCGTGCTCACGTTCGCGGTGCTGGCCCTGCTCGCCGCGCCGCTGGTGGAGTTCGCGCGCGCACGGGCCGCGTCGGCCGCCCGGACGCGCGACCGCGACGCCGGCGCCGCCGACCAGCGCGAGAGCTTCTGGCACGCCCTCGCCCCCGACGACCGGCGCGCCGTCCGCGCCGCCGCGCGCCCCCGCGTCTACGGCCCGGGCACGCCGATCCTGCGGCAGGGCCACACGGCCGACTACGTCGTCGTCATCCGGTCGGGCTGGACGAAGATCCGCGTCGACCGGGCCGGTGAGGAGCGGATCGTCGCGGTCCGCGGGCCCGGCGACCTCGTCGGCGAGCGGGCGCTGTTCGCGGACGACACCTGGTCCGCGACGGTCATCGCGCTGGACACGGTGCGGGCCCTCGTCGTCGCGGCGGAGGACTTCCGGCCGCTGGTGGAGAGCCGTCCCGGCGTCCAGTCGGTCCTGGAGAAGCAGGCGCACGACCGCGCCGTCGAGGAGGCCGGCCGCACGACGAGCACGGAGCTGGCCGACACCCAGCGGCGGCTGGCCGCGCTGTTCACCACGCTGTCGCGGGCGCGGGGCCGCACGCTCCCCGTGACGGGCGGGGAACTGGCCGGCTGGACGTCGTCGTCGCCGGCGGCCGTCGACAGCGTGCTCGCCCGGTGGGACGGCGAGGGCCTGGTCCGGGCCGGGACCGCGACGATCGACGTCCTCGCCCCGGACCGGCTGGAACGCCTCACCGCCGCCGGCACGCCCCCGGGCCCGTCCTCCGGCGCCCCCTTCCTGACCGGCCAGGACTGCACGGTGATGTTCGCCGACGTGGTCGGGTTCGGCTCGCCGGAGCGGACGGAGTCGGACCGCGCGGCCATCCGCAGGGTCCTATTCCGGTCGCTGGAGGACGCGTTCGACGCGGCCGGGATCCCGTGGGCGGCGTGCCACCACGAGGACCGCGGGGACGGCGCGCTGCTCGTCATCCCGCCGGGCGTCCCCGCCGCCGCGCCCGCGGGCCCGCTGGCCAGGGCGCTCGCCGACCGCATCGCCCGGCACGACGGCGGGGCGGACGCGCCCCTGCGGTTCCAGGTGCGCGTCGCGGTGGACACCGGCCCGGTGCACGCGGGCCCGGGCGGGATCACCGGGGCGGTGCTGGGCCGCGCCGCCCGGCTGCTGGACGCGGACGTGCTGCGGCGGCGGCTGGCGCCGGGCGCGGCGGTGCTCGGGCTGATCGTCTCGCCGCTCGTGCACCGCGCGGCGGGCGGCACCGCGCCGGACTTCGAGCCCGTCGAGGTGCGCGGCCCGAAGGACGCCGGCGCCGGCACCGCCTGGCTGCGCCTCTTCCCGCCCCCCACGACAGCGGCCTGACGCGCGGGCGCCGCTCGTCGCGGCCGCGGAGAATTGGGGTGCGGAGGCGGAAATCGCCCTGGGAGCATGGCGGGGTGAACGGCATCCTCGAACGGCTCGTCATCTCGCACACGCTCCGCGTCCCCGCCCCGGAGGGCGGGCCGGGCGCGGGCGCGGTCGCCGCGCGGCAGTTCGACGCCGCGCTGATGTCGGCCGGGTTCAAGCTGTCGCGGGACCTCATGGAGCGGCTGTCCGGGATGGACGAGGGCGCGGTCCTCGACACCGCCGTCCGCGTCCTCGCGACCGTGCGGACCATGGCCGGCGACCACGTCCGGCACAACGTGTACTTCCGCCGCTTCCCGCGCAAGGTTCCCGGCACCGTCGAGTTCTGGGCCCGGTGCATGCAGAAGTGGCTGCTCGACCCGGTGTCGGGCGACGACGTCCGGCGCGCTGCGGCGCAGGGCGCCCTCAACCTGCTCGACTTCCCGGACTACGGGCGCTACCTGCACACCTACGAGGAGATGCTCGCCGCGCACGACGACCTGATCGCGAGCGCGAAGGACCGCGTCACCGTCCTGCACCTGGGCGGGCCCCTCGACCGCGAGATCGAGGACCTGTACGTGGCGCTCGCCGGGAGCGTCACCCCGCTCGACGCCGCCGACCTGGAGGCGCTGCGTCTCCTCGCCGAGCACTGCGCCGGCGGCCGGCAGCCGGACGCGATCCCGGTCCGCGAGAACCGGGCCGTCGTCAACCTGGCCCGCCTGAACGCCGGGCTTCCGCCGCTGCTCGACACCGTCACCGACGTGCTGCGGCTGGCGTGCGCGCTGTCGGACGGCGACGTCACGCTCGCCGAGCCGACCCGGTTCCGGTCGCCGCGCCGGCCGCTGCGGCGCGCTCTGCTCGCCGGCCTGGACGAGGTCGTCCGCGACTCCCCCGCCAAGCTCGGCGACGTCGGCCCGTACCGCGAGGAGTGGAAGCGGCTCGGCGAGCGGCTCCATCCGCACGAGCACCCGGCGTACCCGCATGCGGCCGACGTGTTCGCGGTCGCGCGCGGCGAGAAGGCGGCGCGGTCGTTCGCGGGCCGCGTCGAAGTGCTGGTCGGCGAGGGCGACGTCGCCGGGGCGGCGCGGCTGCTGTCGAGCGCGCCCGGGATGCTGTTCCGGTCGGCGGACCGGCTGCTCCGCACCGCCGCGTCGGACCGAGACCGGGACGCCGTGTTCGAGGCGCTCGAGGCGGCGGCGGGCGGCGCCTCCGGACGCGTCGTGCTGTCGCTGCGCGAGCACCTGCTGAACCGGCTCGGCAAGCCCGGTCGCGCGCGGGTCTTCGCCAACCGGCTCGGGCGCGGCGCCGTCGTCCCGGACGCGCGGCCACCGCTGGGCGGCGACGTGCGGAAGCGGCTGGCGGAGCTGCTGGACGGGGAGATCGCGCGGCGCCTGCCCGAGGCCGGGCACCTGCTCGTCGATCCGGATGTGCTGGACGTCGCGCTGCCGATGAGCGGGAAGGCCGCGCCCTCCGGGCTGGGCGTCCTGCCGCGCGGCTCGATGTCGCCGGTCGAGGGCGAGCTCCTGCGGTTCTTCATCTACTGGAAGCAGGCCCGCCACACCACCGACTTCGATCTGTCGGCGCTGATGCTGGACGGCGACTTCCTGAACCCGACGTGGCTGTCGTACACGTCGCTGACGCAGGTCGGCGGCGCGCACTCCGGCGACATCACCTCGGCGCCGGACGGGGCGTCGGAGTTCATCGACCTGCGGCTCGGGGAGATCCGCGCGCGGGTGATCATCCCGCAGGTCAACGTGTACTCCGGCGAGGGCTTCGAGCAGGTCGCCGAGTCGTTCTTCGGGTTCATGCTGCGCGGCGCCGAGCAGGAGGGGCGGCCGTTCGAGCCGCGCACGGTCCGGATGAAGTCCGACCTGCGCGGGGCGGGCCGGGTCGCGCTGCCGCTGGCGTTCCTGCGCGGCGACGACGGCCGGTGGCGCGCGAAGTGGCTGCACCTGTTCCTCAGGGGCCGGCTCGCGTTCAACCAGGTCGAGGGGAACCGCGTCACGACGGCCGCGCTGGTCCGCGCGGTCGCGGAGCGCCGGTACCTGACGGTCCGGTACCTGACCCGCCTGTGGGCGTCCAAGGGCGCGACGATCGAGCCGTGGGACGGCGGCCGGGTGCCGGGCGGGCCGGTGACGTTCGTGGGCTTCGAGCGGCCCGAGAGCCTGCACGAGGAGTCGCGGGTGTTCACACCGGAAAACCTGCGCGACATCGTCCCGGCTTGATTGCTAGCGTGAGAGCGGCGAGGCCATGAGGGGGCTTCCTTCTCACACTGCAAATGTATCCAGCCCTCTCGCTCTCCTCGCCCACAGCGTTCGAGGGACGGGCGCCGCCGGCCGGGCGGCGCCCGTCCTGCGCGTGCGGGGCAGAATGGCGGGGTGGCACGTGATTCCGTCCTGACCAGGGCGGTTCGGATCTTCGACGCGTTCGATCCCGACCATCCGTCGCTGTCGGTGTCGGAGATCGCGCGGCGCACCGGCCTGCACGTCGCGACCGCGTCGCGGCTGGTCGACGAGCTGGTACGGCACGGGCTGCTGGCGCGCGACGAGCGGCGCCGCGTCCGGGTCGGGCTGCGGATGTGGGAGCTGGCGTCGCGGGCCGCGCCGACGCTCGGGCTGCGCGAGGCCGCGATGCCGTTCATGGAGGACCTGCACGCGGTGACCGGCCACCACACCCAGCTCGGCGTCCTCGACGGCCGCGAGGTGCTGTTCGTGGAGCGGCTGTCGATGCCGAACGCGGTGATCAACCTGACCCGGATCGCGGGACGGCTGCCGCTGCACGCCTCGTCCAGCGGCCTCGTGCTGCTCGCGCACGCGCCCGCCGACCTCCAGGAGGACGTGCTGGCCGGGGAGCTCGCCGCCTTCACGCCGAGCACCGTGGTGGATCCGCGCCGGCTGCGCGCGCTGCTCGCCGACGTGCGCCGCGGCGGCGTCGCGCTGTGCCCCGGCTACATCGACGAGCGCGCGACCGGCATCGCGGTGCCGGTCCGGGGGCCCGGCGGCAAGGTGATCGCGGCGCTGTCGGTCGTCGTCCCCAACGACGCCGGCGCGCGGGCGCAGGTCCCCGCGCTGAAGGCGGCGGCGCGGGGCATCTCGCGGGCGGTGGGCGCCGACGTGCTGTGAGCGGGCGCACATTCGCCTCTCATCAGATGAGAAAGCCGTGGCCGGGGCGCCGCGCCGGAGGCGATTCTCGAGGCCGTACCCCGACCTCGAGGAGGAGGCCCCATGGCGGAGACGGCCATCGAACTCCGCGTCGCGGCCAAGGACCGGGCGGCCGACGGCGTCGTGACGCTGACGCTCGCCCGTCCGGGCGGCGGCCGGCTGCCGGACTGGGCGCCCGGCGCGCACGTCGACCTCGTCCTCCCGAACGGCCTGACCCGGCAGTACTCGCTGTGCGGCGACCGCTGGGACGCGCGGACGTACCGGGTCGGCGTCCTGCGGGAGCCGGACGGGCGCGGCGGGTCGGCGTTCGTCCACGACGAGCTCCGCGTGGGCGACCCGGTGGGGATCGGCGGGCCCCGCAACAACTTCCGGCTCGTCCCGTCCGAGCAGTACCTGTTCATCGCGGGCGGGATCGGGATCACGCCGCTGCTGCCGATGGCGCGGCAGGCGGAGCTGCTCGGCGCGGACTGGCGGCTCCTCTACGGCGGCCGGTCGCGGACGTCGATGGCGTTCCTGGACGAGCTGGAACCCTACGGCGACCGGGTGACCGTCGTCCCGCAGGACGAGCAGGGCCTCCTCGACCTGGCGTCGTGGCTGCCCGGTGAGGACCCGGCCACCAAGGTCTACTGCTGCGGGCCGGCGCCACTGCTGGAAGCCGTGGAGGACCGCTGCGCGGGATGGCGGCCCGGGCTGCTGCGCACCGAGCGGTTCGTGGCCCGGGAGAGCGGCGCCGTCCGCGACGAGCCGTTCGAGCTGGAACTGCGGCGCACCGGCGTGACGGTCCCGGTCCCGCCGGGCCGGTCGGTGCTCGACGCCGCCGGCGCCGCCGGGGCGAGCGTGCTGTCGTCCTGCCGGCAGGGGCTGTGCGGGACGTGCGAGACCGCCGTGCTCGGCGGCGTCCCCGACCATCGCGACTCGATCCTCGACGACGACGAGCGGGAGGCCGGCGACTGCATGTTCGTGTGCGTGTCCCGGTCCCGCAGCGAGCGGCTCGTCCTGGACCTGTGAAAGGAAACGCCATGACCACCGTGCAGGCCCCGCCCGCGATCGACGCCGACCCGTTCGGGCACGAGCACCTCGAAGACCCGCTCCCGCTGCACGAGCGGCTGCGGGAGGCCGGCCCCGTCACCTACCTGACCAGGTACGACGTGTTCGCGCTGGCCCGCTACGAGCACGTGCACGCCGCGCTGGCCGACTGGCAGGGCCTCCAGTCCGCCGCGGGCGTGGGGCTCAGCAACTTCCGGCACGAAAAGCCGTGGCGGCCGCCGAGCCTGCTGCTGGAGGCGGACCCGCCCCGGCACGACGCGCCGCGCGCCGTCCTCGCCAAGGTCCTCGGCCCGCGCGCGCTCCGGCGGCTGCGCGACGGCTGGCTCGCGGACGCCGAACGGCTCGTCGACGAAGTGCTCTCCGAGAACGAGTTCGACGCCGTGCCGCGCCTGGCCGAGGCGTTGCCCCTCCGCGTCTTCCCCGACGCCGTCGGCCTCGGCCGCGACGGGCGCGAGAACCTCCTCCCCTACGGCGACCACCTGTTCAACACGTTCGGCCCGGAGAACGACCTCGTCCGCAGGGGGCAGCCCCGCATGCCCGACGTGTCCGGCTGGGTGAACGCCCAGTGCGCGCGCGAGCGCCTGTCCCCCGGCGGGTTCGGCGCGCAGATCTGGGCGGCCGCCGACCGGGGCGACATCACCCCCGAGCAGGCCCCGCTGGTCGTCCGGTCACTGCTGTCGGCGGGCGTCGACACGACCGTCCACGGCCTCGCCGCCGTCCTCTACGCCTTCGCGGCGAACCCCGGCCAGTGGCGGCGCCTCCGCGGCGAGCCGCACCTGGCGCGCACCGCGTTCGACGAGGCCGTCCGCTGGCAGTCGCCCGTCCAGACCTTCTTCCGGACCGCCGTCGGCGACCAGGAGATCGGCGGCACCGTCGTCCCGGACGGCCGCAAGATCCTCATGTTCCTCGGCGCCGCCAACCGCGACCCGCGCCGCTGGGACGCCCCGGACGCGTTCGACCTGGCGCGCGACCCGTCCGGCCACGTCGGCTTCGGCATGGGCCTCCACCAGTGCGTCGGCCAGCACGTGGCCCGCCTCGAATCCGAGGCTCTCCTCACCGCGCTGGCCCGCCGCGTAGACCACATCGAACTGGCGGCGACACCCGTCCGCCACCACAACAACACACTCCGCGCCTGGAAGTCCCTCCCGATCCGCGTCCACCTCGCCTAGACCCGGTTGAACACGCGAACGGAGGGCCGGACCTCAGCCACCGCCACGGGCAGGCACGCGGAGCGAGTGCAGCGAGCGCAGCGGGCCTGCCCGCCGACGGACGAGGCGTTTCGCGCG
>NZ_JBEZJL010000064.1:0-61846 GCF_040651755.1 Actinomadura sp. NPDC048394
TATATCTTATCAAAAACACACAAAACTCAATCATCTCACACGGCCCCTCGGGCGCACCCGCCCCCCCCGCCCCCCGCGCCCGCCCCCCCCCCGCGCGGGACGGACGGCCTTCGGGGAGGTCGGGAGGGTCAGCGGGTGACGGTGGCCAGGTACTCCTCGGTCTTCACCGGGTCCAGCAGCCAGTTCGAGAAATCGCCCGGGTTCGCGTAGCCGTAGGCGAACCGGTACGCGACCGCCTCGTTCTCCGCCGCGATCGCCAGCACCTTCTGCACGTGCTCCGGCAGCGGCCCGAGCATCATGTTCGTGTAGGCCGTCGGGTGCTTGGCGTACTCCCAGTAGGCGTCGAACGTCCGCTGCATCCAGGCCGCGTCGAACGGGCGGTCGCCGTTGCGCAGGATCTCCTGGAAGTAGATCTCCGCGCAGCGCGCCGCGTTGTTGGCGCCCTGGCCGGTCACCGGGTCGTTCGCGACCACCACGTCGCCCATCCCGAGGACGAGCGCGGACTCCGACAGCCGCCCGACCGGGCGCCGCACGACCGGCGCGTACCCGCCGTACAGCGTGCAGCGGGCGTCGGTGGGCTCGGCGTCGACGGTCCGCTCGTACTCCCACGGCGCGTACTGCCGCATCATGTCGAGCGTGCGCGCCAGGTGCCCGGCGGGGTCCGGCCGGTCGTCCCACACGTCGAACGGCCCGCCCGGGACGGCCTCCCAGAGCAGGATGTCGCAGGGCCCCGTGTTGGTGTAGCCGGGCATGAAGAACAGCTCGCCGACCCCGGGCGTCGCGGTGATCCGGACGTGCGGCTCCGGGTGGTCCGGCCACGGCGTCATGCCGTGCAGGTAGATGCACGACAGCTTGCGCTGCGGACGGTCATACGGCGACCGGCTCGCGTCGCGGTCGAACAGGTCCACCAGCTCGCCCTTGCCCGCCGCGATCAGCGTCAGGTCGTACAGGGCGGAGAGCCCTTCCAGGTCGGACGTCATCACGCTGTGGTAGACGACGTTGCCGCCGCGCTCCTCGAACAGCTCCAGCCAGCCCGCCATCTTGACCCGCTGGTCCACCGACTGCGCGTAGTGGTCCCAGCGGCCGAGGGTCTGGAACGCCCGGTTGCCGGGCGGCCCCGCCACCGTCACCCGCTGCGCGACGATCTTCGGCGCGCGGTCCTCCCACAGGTTCAGCCCGTGGTCGCGCTCGATCTGCAGCTGCGGCCAGAACACGCACTGCGTCGACATGATCCGGCCGTGCCGGATCTCCTCCGGCGTCCGCGCCGACATGACGGTGACCTCGTAGCCCGCCGACTGGAGGCACAGGGCCAGCTGCAGGCCGGCCTGCCCCGCTCCGACGATCAGGATCCTTCGCAACGCTTCCTCCTTGTGCGGGGCGGTCATGGGCACCGGGACGGGCGGCCCGGCCCGGTCGCACCCGGGTTCAGCGGGACGCGACGCCGCCGAGGCCCGCGGTCCGGTCGAGGGTGTGGCCGAGCGTCGCCGTCAGCGTCCCGACGACCGAGCCGCGGTCCCGCGCGTCGCAGGCGACGACCGGGACGCCCGGGTCCAGCCGGAGCGCCTCCGCGACCTGCTCGAGCGTGTGCGTCTGCCGCCCGTCGAACAGGTTCACCGCCACGATGAACGGCACGTCGGAGTCGTTCTCGAAGTAGTTGACGGCCGCGAACGACACGTCCAGCCGCCGCGTGTCCACCAGGACCAGCGCGCCGCTCGCGCCGCGGCACAGGTCGTCCCACATCGGCCAGAACCGCGGCTGGCCCGGCGTGCCGAACAGGTACAGCACCAGGTCGGAGGCCAGCGTGACGCGGCCGAAGTCCATCGCGACCGTCGTGGTCGTCTTGCCGCCGGCGTCGGCGAGCGGGTCGACGGTCCGGGCCGCCTGCGTCATCCACGCCTCGGTGTTCACCGCCGGGATCTCCGAGATCGCCTCGACCAGCGTGGTCTTGCCGACGCCGAACCCGCCCGCGACGACGATCTTGACCGAGGTGCGGGGCGCCGCCGGCCGCGCGCCCGGCGCGCGGCGCCCGGCGTCCGGCCCCTGTCCCCGGCCCGGGTCAGGCGAGCTCGCGTAGACCATCGATCACTCTCTCCAGGACGTGCGGGTCGTACGGCGAGGCGCCCTCCGCGGCGATCACGATCCGGTCGCCCGCGGCCAGGTCGGCGAGCAGGACGCGGGTGACCCCGAGCGACACCCCGCAGTGCGCGGACAGTTCGGCGACCGACTCGGCGGCGGCGTGCGCCCGCTCGTACAGCGCCCTGGCCTCGGGCAGCAGCCGCTCGGCGAACGCCGCGTCGTAGCCCGCGCCCGACACCACGGTGTGCACGAACAGGTGCCGCCTGCCGCGGGTCCGCCCGCCGGTCAGCACGTACGGCCGCACCCACGGATTGGCCGTCATGTCCCTCCTCCCCGCAGGCCCGGCCGGACCGGCCTTCCCGGCCCTGCCGGCGCGTTCGGCCCTGCCGGCGCGCCCTGGCGGCGCGCGCGGACCGGGGCGGGCGCGGCGCCCGCGGCGCCGGTCACGGCATCGCCTGTTCGCTCATGCGGCGCAGGTCGTCGCGCATCTGCGGGGTCAGGACGTGCCCGGCGCCGTGCACGAACTTCGCCATCTCGTGCGCGACCGCGCCGAGGTTCGCGCCCTCGCCGACCAGCACCACCAGCCCGGCGAGCTGCCCGATCCCCATGAACAGCAGGTGCCCGGACGCGAACTTCAGCATCACCTGGTCGCAGCCGCCGGCGCCGACGTGCTTGGCGATGTTGTTGCCCAGGCTGATCATCCCGCTGGTCAGCGCCGCCATCGGATCGACGAACTCCGACGGCATCGGGCCCGACTCGACGAGCGCCAGCCCGTCCGACGACACGATCAGCGCGAACGTCACGCCGGGCGTGGACGAGGCGAACTGCCGCAGCAGCCACCCGAAGTCCTGGGGGCCGCTGGGGCCCGTGGAGGCGATGCTCACTGCCGTCCTTCCTCCAGGTCGTGCGCGGCTTCCGGAGCCTCGGGAGGCTCGGCCGGTTCGGCGGGCGCTGCGCCGGGGAGACGGGCTCCCGCGGTGAAGGCGTCCAGGTCGGCGGCGAAGGACGACCCGGCCTCGGCGTCCGGCGCGTCCGATGCCGGCGCGGCGGGGGCGGGCGGGCCGTCCGGTGCGGGCGGCGCGACGGGGCGCAGGCTGGCGCGCTCCCGGCGCGGCAGGCCGCCGAGGTCCGGCTCACCGCCGGCGTCCCGGACGCGCGCCGGCCGTGCCGCGGCGGGCCTCGCCGGACGCTCCGGTGCGAGCGTCGCGCGCTCCGGCGCCGCACCGGCCGGGCGCTCCACCCGGCGCGCCATCGCCAGGTGCGCCATCCCCGGCGGCATCTCGCCGGCCCCGGCCGTCCCGCCGGCCCCGGCGGTGCGCGGCTCGTCCGCGGGGATCTCGCAGAGCAGCGACGGAGGGATCGTCACCATCGCGACCGTCCCGCCCGTCCGCCCGGCGAGCCGCACGCCGACGCCGTGCCTGCGGGCCAGCCGGTGCACCACGGGGAAGCCCGTCTGCCGCGACGTCTCGTCCGTCATCGGCGGGACCGGCCCGGCCAGCGCCTTGTTCAGGCCCTCCAGCTGCGAGGGCGACATGCCGATGCCGGAGTCCTCGATGCGCAGCATCACGGCGCCGTCGGCGAGCAGGTGCGCGCTCACCGTCACCCGCGAGGGCGAGTAGCGGGTCGCGTTGTCCAGCAGCGCCGCGACCAGGGACGCGAGGTCCTCCGCCGCGTACGCGGGCACCGCGAGCTCCACCACCCGCAGGATCGACACGTGCTGGTACTGCTCGATGGACGACTCCGCCATCCGGATCACGTCCAGCAGCGACGTGTCGGCCCCGGACGCCTCCTCGGCGTCCCGGCCGGCGAGGACCCGCAGGTCGCGCGCCGCCCGCCGCATGCGCGTCACGCCGTGGTCGATCTCGTAGAGGGCCTCGAGCCGGTCCGGGTCCTCCTCCTGCCGTTCCAGCAGGTCCATGGCGGGACGCATCTTCTCCGCGAGGACGAGGAACTGAAGGCAGAAGCGTTCGCACAGGTCGGGCCACACGTCCGGGTCGGCGGGGACGCGCACCGGAGCCCGCGCCGGCGCCTGCGGCTGCGCGGCCACCGGCATCCCCATCTGCGGCTGCGCAGACGGCTGCGCGGGGGGTTGCGCGGGCGCCTGCGCGGGCGGCCGCATCTGCGGCTGCATCTGTGACTGGGGAGCCGCGGGCGCCTGCGGAACTCCCATTGGCTGCGCGTGCGCTTGCTGCTGCGGAACACCCTGCGGCTGCTGCTGCGGAACACCCTGCGGCTGCTGCTGCCCGAAGGCCTGCGGCTGCTGGTGCGGCTGCCCGAAGGCCTGCGGCGGCGGCTGTGGAACGGTCCGCTGCGGCGGGACGGCCTGCCGGGTGCGCCTCCGCCACTTCACCGGCGCGCTCCGGCGTCCGCTGCCGGCAGGTGCGCGCCGCAGGTCATCCGGCGTTTCGTCAAAGCAGCCTTCTTCACCTAAGCCTCGGCACCGTGCGACGCGGCAGCGGGCCGCGGGCGCTCGGGACGCCGGCAGACGGCCCCCTGCCGGGAGGGGCACCGGGAAAGAGTGGCACACGCACCGTCGTCGATCAATCCAATCCGGTTACATAACCCTTATGGCCACTAAAAGGCTTTATTCGCCTTTTGTCGCTATTGCCGCAAATCTCCCGCCACGTCCCCGGTGGCCGGCGACCCGGCGGAGCGCGTCCAGGCCGCGGGCGATCGGCTGCTGCCCCTCGGCGCCGCGCCGGACGAGGGCGATGAGGCGGCGCTTCGGCACCGCGCCGCCGCGCAGCGGCACCCGGACCACCCGGTCCTCCGGCGGCAGCGGCGCCAGCCGGGGCACCAGCGCGACCCCGAAACCGTGCGCGACCAGCGACGACACCGCGAACCACTCGTTCGCCCCGTGCGCGACGCGCGGCACGTACCCGGCGGCGGCGCAGGCGGCGAGCAGCAGCTGGTGCTGGTCGGGACGGTCCGGGCAGCCGATCCACGCCTCGCCCGCCGCGTCGGCGAGCCGGGCCGTCCCGCCGGACGCGAGCGGATGACCGGCCGGGACGAGCAGGTCCTGCGGCTCGTCCAGCAGGGTCGTGCGGGTGAAGCGGGCGTCGTCCGGGCCGGGGACCCGCCCGCCCGGGATCGCCACGGCGATGTCGGCGCGGTGCGACAGCAGCAGGTGCGCCGCGTCCTCGCTGTCCTTCTCCGCCATGTGGACGGCCAGCCCGGGGTGCTCGGCGCGCAGCAGCGCGGCGGCGGGGGCGACGAGCGCCGCCAGCGCGCTGGACACGCTGCAGAACCGCACCTGGCCGGACGTCCCGGACCGGTGCCCGGCGAGGTCGGCGCGGGCCCGCTCCCACTGCGCGGCCAGGACGTCGGCGTGCCGCAGCACGGTGTGCGCGGCCGGGGTGAGCCGCACCCGGCGGCCCTGCGCCTCCAGCAGGTCCACGCCGAGGTCGCGGGCGAGCTGCCTGAGCTGCTGCGACACGGTGGACGGCGTCAGGTGCAGCGCCTCGGCGGCGGCGGTGACGGTGCCGCGCTCCCGCAGCACGCGCAGGGTCTGCAACCGGTGGTCGATCATTCGGCCATCCAACATGGTTCCCTGCGGGATCTTTCGATGGACCCGCACGATCCGCCGATCGCAGACTGGCCGCATGACCACCCGGACCGGACCCGCGGAACGGGCGGCGGAACGGGCGGCCGTCCCCGCGCCGCTGCTGATCCTCGGCAGCGTCGTCTCGATCCAGGCCGGGCAGGCCTGCGGGAAGGGCATGTTCGCGATCGCCGGCGCGGCGGGCGTCGTCGTCCTGCGGCTCGGGTTCGCCGCGGCCGTCCTGCTGCTCGTCCGGCGCCCGCCGCCGCCGCGCGGCTCGGCCGGGCTCGCGCTCGCGCTCGGCGCGGCGATCGCCGGCATGCAGCTGATCTATCCGGCGATGCAGCGGCTGCCGGTCGGCGCGGCGTCCGCGTTCCAGTTCCTCGGCCCGCTCACGCTCGCGCTGGTCAGGGCGCGGCGCCCCGCGGACCTGCTGTGGGCGGCGCTCGCCGGCGCGGGCGTGTTCCTGATGCACGCCCCGGGCGGCGCGCCGCTCTCCGCGTCCGGCGTCGTCCTCGCGGTGGCGTCGGGCGCCTGCATGGCGATGTACCTCGTGCTCAACAAGCGCGCCGGTGCCCGTCCGGGATCGACCCTGACCTGGGGAGTCGTCGTCGGGGCGGTGCTCGTCCTGCCGCTCGCACCAGCGGCCGGCGGCGCCCTGCTGCGCCCGGGGGTCCTCGCCGCGGGCCTCGGCCTCGCCGTCCTGTCGGCCGTCCTGCCGTGGTCGCTCGACCAGGCCGCGCTGCGCCGCCTGCCCGAGCGGACGGTCGCCGTCATGGTCAGCCTCGAACCCGCCGCGGGCGCCGCCGCCGGCCTCGTCCTGCTCGGCGAGCACCTCGCCTGGCCGCAGTGGCTCGCGATCGCCTGCATCTGCACCGCCTCCACCGCCACCGCCCTCGGCCGCCGCGAGCGCGGGCTATAACCAACCGGTTATCGCACTCACCCGAACAAGCATTAGCCAGGTATGGCCGCAGGTCACAAGATGGTCGCACGGCACCGACGCCGACAGACGCACCCACCCGACGCGACCGAGAGGAACGACCGTGGCGCCGAGCAAGACCGCGGAGGTGATCGGGGCCGGGCTGGCCGGGCTCACCGCCGCCATCGCACTGGCCCAGCGAGGCTGGACGGTCCGCCTGCACGAGCGCGATTCCGACATCCGCGCGATCGGCGCCGGGATCTACGTGTGGGGCAACGGCCTCGCGACCCTCGAGGCGCTCGGCCTCTACGAGGAGGCCGCGCGCGGCGCCCACGTCGGACCGGTCCTGGAGACCCGCGACCACCGCAACCGCGTCGTCGAGGAGGTGCCGATCAACGGCCCCGGCCAGGCGCGGGTGCTCACCATCATGCGCGACCACCTGATCACCACGCTGATCGGCGGCGCCGAGAAGGCCGGCGTGGACATCCGCACCGGCTCGGAGGTGACCGAGGCGGGCCCCGACGGGCGGATCGTCCTGCGGTCCGGCGCGACGTCCCGCGCCGACGTCGTACTCGCCGCGGACGGCGTGAACTCCCGGATCCGCCACCAGTACGACGTCGTCGCGCACCGCGCCCCCGCCCGGCAGGGCGCCACCCGCCTCACCGTGCCCCGCTCGCCCGACTTCGTCCCGCCGCAGGACCAGGGCAAGTACATCGAGTACTTCAGCGGCCGGCGCCGCGTCCTGTACACGCCGAGCAGCGAGACGAGCCTCTACGTCGCGCTGGTCGCCGACGAGGACGACCGGCCCGCGAGCCGCATCCCGGTCGACACCGCCGCGTGGATCCGGTCGTTCCCGCACCTGGAGGACCTGCTCGGCGCGTGCGCCGGCGTCCCCGGACGCTGGGACACCTTCCAGTTCCTCACCCTCACCCGCTGGTCCCTGGGCCGGCTCGCGTTCCTCGGCGACGCCGCGCACGCCCAGCCGCCCTACCTCGGCCAGGGCGGCGGCTGCGCGATGATGAGCGCCCTCGGCCTCGCCGACGCGCTCAGCGGCTCCGGCGCCCCCGTCGACCAGCGGCTGCGCGACTGGGAGTACGCCGAGCGGCCCACGATCGAGCACACCCAGCGCTGGTCGCACCGGCTCGGGCGGCTCAACTACGTGCCCGACGCCGCCCGCGCGTCGCTGCTCAGGGGCTGCGGGCGGGTGCACCGCCTCGGCGCGTCCCGGCTGCGCGCCGCCCTGACCACCCCGACCGGCTCCGGACGGTTCGCCGGCGCGTCCGCCCGCTGAGAGGAAGACATGAGCGACCTGCAGACGATCCGGATCGACGGCAACCCGATCACCTACCAGGACCTCGGGCCGCGGGACGCGCCCGCCGTGCTGCTGATGAGCGGCTGGTGCCACGACCACCGGCTGTTCGACCAGCTCGTCCCGTACCTGGCCGGCGACCTGCGCGTGCTGTGCGTCGACTGGCGCGGGCACGGCGAGGACCGCGGCCCCGTCGCCGACTTCGGCTACCGCGAGCAGGCGTCCGACACCATCGCCGTCCTGGACGCGCTCGGCGTCGACCGGTTCCTGCCGCTGTCGCACTCGCACGGCGGCTGGGCCAACCTGGAGATCGCCGAACGGGTCGGCGCGGCGCGCGCGCCGCGGCTGATCGTCGTCGACTGGCTGATGACCCCGCCCGCCCCGGACTTCGCCGCCGGGCTCGCCGCGATCCAGGACCCCGCCACCTGGATCGAGGGCCGCCAGGGCCTGTACGACGTGTGGCTCAACGGCCACGACCACGAGCGCGTCCGCCGCCACCTCGACGAGGAGATGTCCGGCTTCGGGTTCGAAATGTGGGCGCGGTCCTGCCGCGTGATCGCCGACGCGTACGCCGAGTTCCGGTCTCCCCTCGACCGGATGGCCGCCCTCACCGAGCACCGCCCGGTCAAGCACCTGTTCTCCCAGCCCACCGACCCCGCCTACGAGCAGGCCCAGATCGACTTCCGCGCCGGGCACCCCTGGTTCGACTACCGGACGCTCGGCGGCCCCACCCACTTCCCGACCCTCGACTCGCCCGACAAGGTCGCCGCCGAGATCCGCGAATACCTCGGCTGACCCGGGCCCGCCCGGACGCAGCGCCGCGCACGGCGGACGCCCGCACAACGCAGAACCCACCCCCTGCAAGGAGTTCGCCATGCGCGATCCAGGTCCCGTCATGCCCGGAAACGACCCGCCCGCCCGGAAATGGGGCATGCTCGCGATCGTCTCCGCCGGATTCGTCGCGATGACCGTCAACTGGTTCGACATCTCCACCGGCTTCGACGCCATCGGCGAGGAGTACGGCAAGGCCATCCCCGACGTCGCGTTCCTCATCTCCGTCTTCGTCGCGGCGTACGGGATCCTGCACATCCCCGGCGGCCTCCTCGCCACCAAGTGGGGGCTGCGCCGCACCCTCGCGCTCGGCCTCGCGATCGAGGCGGCCGGCGCGCTGATGTCGGCGACGTCCGCCTCGTTCGCGCAGCTCGTGCTGTGGCGCGCCGTCGCGGGGGCCGGCGCGTCCGTCTTCGCCGCCGTCGGGATCGCCGCCGTCAGCATCTGGTTCCGCGACCACGCGCACGCGCTCGCCCTCGGCGTCTCGTCGGCGGCGTTCAGCGTCGGCACCGCCCTCGGCCTCTACGCGTTCGCCGACCTCACCGACGCCGCCGGCTGGCGGACGTCCGTCGTCGTCGGCGGCGTCCTGTGCCTCGCCGTCGCCGCCGCCAGCGCCCTGTTCTTCCGGGTGCCGCGCGGCGCCGGGTCCCTCGCGGGCGTCCAGATCACCCGCGACGGCCTCCGCCAGGCCCTGTTCAACAAGGACATCTGGCTGTACGGCCTCGCGTTCTTCGGCGCGTACGGCTCCTACCTCGGCGCCTCGCAGCTGATCTCCGGCTACGGCGAGGACCGGCACCTGCCCGGCGGCCAGGTCGGCGCCGCCGCGTTCCTCATCGGCGTCGCCGGCGTCCCCGGCAGCATCGCCGCGGGCTGGCTCGCCGACCGCTACCTCAGCCCGCGCCTGCTGTTCGCCGCCGGCGCGGTCCTGGAGGCGGTGTCGCTCGCCTGCGTCCCGCTGTCCGGCCCGCACACCTTCTGGATCCCGGCGTTCGGCGTCGGGTTCATGTTCAACTTCGTGTTCGCGATCTGGCAGACCGTCCCCGGGAGCATGCGCGGCCTCGCGCCGGAGAACATCGGCACCGCGGTCGGGCTCATGCTCACCATCTCGGCCGTCGGCGGGTTCGTCCTGCCCTGGGCGTTCGGCCTCATCACCGACGGCCCCGGCTACACCGCCGCCTGGACGTTCCTCGCCGTGGTCAGCGCCGTCACCGTCGCGTTCTGCCTGTTCACCCGGGCCGGTTCGCGGGCGTCCGCGCCCTCGTCCGGCGCGTCCCGGGCCCCGCTGCCCGGCGGCGCCGAAGCCCGGCCCCATTGAACCCGGCTGGGGGCGGGCGGACACTGGGGCCATGAAGCGTCCAACCATCGCGCGCATCGCCGTCGCCGCCGTGGCCGCCTCGCTCCTGGCCCTGCTCGGCGCCGCTCCCGCCTCCGCCTCCGCGTCGCACGCGGCCTCCGCCGCGTCCGCCTACCACCCCGACGGCAACAACTGGGAATGACGCCGTGACCGCGGGCCGCCTCCGGCCCGCGGTCCCAGCGCCGCCCGCCCCGGATCAGGCCGGGACGCCGTCGGCGTAGGCGTCGCTGAAGTTCCGGCTCGCCATCCGCTCGGCGGCACCGAACCAGCCGCCGATCTCCTCCGGCCCCCGCTTCGGCAGCTTCGCGTGCCCTTCGCGGATCCGGTCGAGCGCGGCGTTCGCCCGGTCCCGCACCGCCGCGAGGTCCTGGCCGACGAGCCTGCCGTCCTTCTTGCGGAACTCGCCGTCCACCAGCACCGTGTGGACGTCCGCCGCCGTCGACTGGAGCGCGACGGTGCCGGTCATGTGGCTCGGGCGCACCAGGTCCATCCGCGGCCGGACCACGATCACGTCGGCCTTCTTGCCGGCAGGGCGTCGCGGGTCGTCAGGTCGATCGTCCAGGGCATGGTGCCGGTGGCGTGCACCTTCGCGTTGTCGAGCATGCGCTGGGTCTGCAGGCCCGGCCGCATCTGCGAGGACAGGTCACCCGACCCCACGCAGACGATGTCAGTCGACACCCCGGGCCGCAGGCCGTGGTCGATCGCGCCGTAAAAGGTGCCGGCGAGGAACTGCGACAGGGACTCGTCCGCGGAAACGCCGCGCATCAGCGCCATCCACGTGTGCCGATGGCCAGCGATCATTCCCTATCGAATTCCATAACGGGCAGGAGCGGGGCCGGTATTCAGAGGTTCCGGGTTCGCTGGGCTTCGCTTTCCAGGCGGGCGGCTTCCTGGCGGAGGAGGGCGGCCTGCTCGCGGGGGCCGGGCGGGAGCGGCGGGGCGGGCGGGGCGTCGTCGTCGTGAAGGCCTTTGGTCTCGGTCTTGAGGATGCGGGCGGAGCGGCCGATCGAGCGGGCCAGTTGCGGGAGCTTCGCCGAGCCGAACAGGAGCAGGACGACGACGAGGATGATGAGGATCTAGGGGGTGCCGAGGCCGGCCATGGGGTGTCCTTCCGTCAGCGTTCGAGGTGGTAGTCGGACGGGTCGAGGCGGCGGGTGCGGCGGCGGTAGCCGGTCATGGAGCCGGGCCAGTTGTTGGTGTTGCGGTGCTCGGCGTCGAGGTACCAGCTGTCGCAGCCGCCCTGGTTCCAGACGGACGTCGACAGGCGGCGCTGGGCGTCGGCGTCGGAGGCGTCGAGGACGTCGGCGCGGACCTCCAGGGAGGTGACACCGCCGGCGAGGAGGCGGGCCGCCTGGACGATGTAGCCGATCTGGCTTTCGAGCATGTGGACGATGGAGCCGGAGCCGACGTTGGTGTTCGGCCCGTACATGAGGAAGAAGTTCGGGAAGCCGGGGACGGCGAGGCCGAGGTGGGCGCGGGCGCCGTCCTTCCAGGCCGCGTTGAGCTCCTGGCCGTGCAGGCCGATGACGCGCATCGGGGCGACGAAGTCCTGGGAGCGGAAGCCGGTGGCCCAGATGATGGTGCCGGCGCGGTGGTGGCGGCCGTCCCGGGTGCGGACGCCGTCGGGGACGACCTCGATGATCGGCTCGTCGACGACGTGGACGTTCGGCCGGTTCAGCGTCTCGTAGTACTCGCTGGAGGTGAGGATGCGCTTGCAGCCGGGCTCGTAGCGGGGCGTCAGCCGGTCGCGCAGCCGGGGGTCGCGGACGGAGCGGAGCGCGAACCGGCACAGGGCGCGGATGTGCAGGGACAGGACGCGGCGGCCGCGCGGCGCGATCAGGGCGGGGTTGAGCAGCAGCTCGAACCACAGGAAGATGCCGAGCCGGGACAGTTTCTGCACGGCGGGGACGCGCCGGTTGAGGGCGTGCCGCCAGCGCGGGTAGACGCGGTCGGGCTTGCGGCTGATCCAGTGGGTCTCGAGCTGGAAGACGGTGAGTTCGGCGGCGCCGGGCGCGATGAGCGGGACGAACTGGACGGCGCTCGCGCCGTTGCCGACGACGGCGACGCGCTCGCCTTCGAGGTCGTGCCGGTGGTCCCAGCGGGCGGAGTGGAAGACCGTGCCGGTGAAGCGGTCGAGGCCGGGCAGGTTCGGGACGGCCGGGTTGCCGAGCTGCCCGCAGGCGGCGACGAGGAGGTCGAAGTCGTGGAAGGCGCCGTCGCGGGTGTGGACGCGCCAGCGTCCGGCGGCGGGCTGGTACTCGGCCTGCGTGATCTCGGTGCCGAACCGGAAGTGCGGCATGAGCCCGTACTTCTCCGCGCAGTGCCGGAGGTAGCCGAGGATCTCGGGCTGCTCGGCGAACCGGCGCGTCCAGTCCGGCTTGGGCTCGAAGGAGTAGGAGTACAGGTGGGACGGGGCGTCGCAGGCGGCGCCGGGGTAGGTGTTGTCGCGCCAGACGCCGCCGAGGCCGGCCGCCTTCTCGAAGATCGTGATGTCGGTGAACCCGGCGCGGCGCAGGCCGATGGCGAGGCCGATCCCGCTGAACCCGCTTCCGACGACGGCGATCGACGGTCGTGTGCGTGGCATGCGCGGCTCCCTGCTGTCGCGGCGGGCGGCGGCCGGCGGCGCCCCGGCCGCGCGACCCGAATTTACCGACACTTGTGTCGGTTAGAGTGAACGGAACCGATGAGGGAGTCAAGACCATGGCGGAAATCGCCCCGAAGCCGCGGATGCGCGGGCCGGCCCGCAGGGCGCTCATCACCGCGGCGGCGCTGAAGCTCTTCGCGGGCCGCGGGTACCACGCGGTGTCGCTCGGCGACATCGCGGCGGAGGCCGGGGTGGCGCGGACGGTGATGTACGACCACTTCCCGTCGAAGCGGGTGCTGCTGCTCGCGGTCATGCAGGAGCAGAACGCGGCCCTGGTGGAGTACGTCGGCGCGCGCATCACCGGGTCGGGGCCGCCCGAGGAGCGGATGCGCTCGACGATCGACGCCTACTTCAGCTTCGCCGAGTCCAAGCCGCAGGCCCGCAAGCTGCTGTTCGACCGGACGGACGAGGACGACCCGGAGATCCAGACCGTCCGGCAGGGGATCCGCGAGTCGCGCACGCGCGCCGTCGCGGCGCTGCTCGGCGACGACATGCGGGCGACGGTCGGGATCGACCCGGGCGAGCCGATCGCCGAGGCGATGGTGGAGCTCGTCATCACCGGATTGGACGGGGTCGCGCAGTGGTGGGAGCGGCACCCGGACATGCCGAAGTCGTTGCTGGTCGAGGGCGCGATGCGGCTGCTGTGGACGGGGCTGGGCCATTCGGGCTGACCGGCCGGATCCGCGAAGAGAGGCCGCCGCGGGGGTTGACGCCCCCGCGGCGGCTTCCGCATAGTGGGGCCCCATCACGTAACCGACACAAGTGTCGGTTAGCACACCACCCCCAAGGAGTGCGCCGTGGAGGAGACAACTCCATCGCAGACCGGGCCGTCCGCACGCGAGCAGCAGAACGAGGGCGTCGGCCGCCGCCAGTTCGTCACCGGGGCGCTCGCCGCGGCCGGCGCGGTCGCCGCCGCCGGCGTCCTCGGCACCGGCCGCGCCCAGGCCGCGGCCCCGGCCGCGCGCCGCGCCCCCCGCACCGCGCGCGCCGCCCAGGCCGGCCGCCGGGTCGCGATCTTCGGCGGCGGGATGGGCGGCCTGTCCACCGCCCACGAGCTCGCCGAGCGCGGGTTCGACGTCACCGTCTACGAGCGGAAGGCGTGGGGCGGCAAGTGCCGCAGCATGCCCGTCCCGAACACCGGGAGCGGAGGCCGCCAGGACCTGCCGGCCGAGCACGGGTTCCGGTTCTTCCCCGGCTTCTACCAGAACCTGCCCGACACCATGAGCCGGATCCCGCTGGCCGGCGGCGGCAAGGCGTTCGACAACCTCGTCGCCGGCACCGAGGTCGCCGCGTTCTACAACGGCACCAAGCTGGTGCTGCCCGCGCGCGGCACCATCGAGGGCACGCTCAGCCCCGACTCGCTGCTGACCTTCCTGTCCACCGGGGTCAACCTGCTCGGCACCGTCCAGGCGTGGGAGGTCGCCTACTTCCTGCAGAAGATGATCGCGTTCGTCACCAGCGGCCCGCTGCGCAGGTACAACCAGTGGGAGAACATGAGCTTCTCGGAGATGGTGCACGCCGAGAAGATGGACAAGCCCTACAACGAGATGCTGGTGCAGCTGTTCACCGGCACGCTCGTCGCCGCCAAGCCCGACAAGGCCAACGCGCACACCATGGGGCTGATGGCCGAGGCGTGGGTCTACAGCACGCTCGGGCTCGGCGGGTACAAGGCCCCCGACCGGCTGCTCAACGCCCCCACCAACGAGGCGCTCATCGACCCATGGGTCGCCTACCTCACGTCGCTCGGCGTGAAGTTCCAGTCCGACGCGACCCTCACCCGCCTGGACGTCACCGACAAGAAGATCAGCGGCGCGCAGGTCACCGGCAGCGGCGGCACCACCGGCGTGGACGCCGACTACTACGTCCTCGCGGTCCCCGTCGAGCGGGCCGTCCCGCTGCTCAACGACCAGATCCTGGCCGCCGACCCGAACCTGAGGAACCTGGCGCAGATCACCACCGACTGGATGAACGGCATCATGATCTACCTGCGCCAGCCGATCAGCCTGGCCAAGGGGCACGTCGCCTACGCCGGCCAGCCGTGGGCGCTGACCTCCATCAACCAGGGCCAGTTCTGGAAGAAGAAGTTCGGCACGACCTACGGCAACGGCGAGGTCAACGACTGCCTGTCGATCGACCTGTCGTCCTGGGACACCAAGGGCGTCCTGTACGGCAAGACCGCCCGCGAGTGCACGTCCGACCAGATCTTCAACGAGGTCAAGGAGCAGCTGCGCCGGGCGATCCCGTGGGGCGGGGTCGTGCTCAACGACGCCAACATCCACTCCTACTACATCGACCCCGCCATCACCGGCAACGGCACCTCGCAGGTCGCCAACGACGAGCCGCTGATGATCAACAAGCCCGGGTCGTGGAACCACCGGCCGGAGGCCGCCACCGGGCTGCCGAACCTGTTCCTCGCCTCCGACTACGTCCGCGCCGACATCAACCTCGCGACGATGGAGGGCGCCAACACCGCCGGCCGCAAGGCCGCCAACGCGATCCTGGACGCCTCCGGCGCCGGCGGCACCCCCGCCAAGATCTTCAACCTGTACCTGCCCAGCGAGTTCCAGGGCTTCTACGACGACGATGACCGGCGCTACAAGGCCGGCCAGCCGAACGCCTTCGACCTCTACGACCCGGCCAAGCCGTAACGCCCGGGCTGCCACCCCCGAGGTCCACCGGATCCCACCCCCTGAGCCGCCGCCCGCGGCCCGGTCCAGCGCGCCGACCGGCCGGGCCGCGGGCGGCACGGAAGGCTCTGCCATGCAAGCGCAGTACCAGGCCCTCGCCGTCCTCTCCACCGGCATCTACTTCACCGGACTCGCCTTCCTGAAGATCGCGGCCACCGGCATGCCGCCGCTCGCCGGAGACCGCCCCGTCCACCTCGCCCGCACGCTGCTCACCGACCGGACCTGGCTCGCCGGCGGCACCGTCGTCGCCGTCGGCGCGTGCGTCCAGGCCGCGTCCCTGACCGGCCTCACCCTGGTCCGGGCGGAACCGATGTTCCTCGCCGGGATCGGCCTGCTGATCGTGCTGGCCGTGCCGGTCATGGGCGAGCGGCCCACGTTCCGCGAATGGGGCTGCGTGCTCGTCCTCGCCGCCGCGACGGCGCTGTTCGCGGACGCGTCGGACGGCGCGCCCGGAACCGGCCGCCACGGCGGGGCGGTGGTGCTCACCTCGGCGGCCACGGCGCCCGGCGCCGGGGCGGCCACCGCCGTCCCGCCGTGGCTGCTCGGGACCGTCGCGGCGATGTCGCTGCTGGTCCCGTGCGCCGGGTTCCTCGCCGCCGACCTGGCCCGCAAGGGCGCGCACGCCCGCCCGCTGACCGGCGTCGCGCTCGCCATCGACGTGGGGCTGCTCACCGGCACCGCCGAGCTGATGCTCACGGGCACCGCCGCGGGGATCGGGCACCCGTTCACGCCGGTCGCCGCCGCCTACCCGGCCCTGTTCGCGGTCACCGCGCCGCTCGCCCTCGGCCAGCTGCAGATCGCCCTCCAGCGCGGCCGGCTCGTCATCGTCGGGCTGGTCGCCACCGCGACCGCCAAGACGTACCTGCTGCTCGTCGGCACGCTGCTCTTCCACGAGCCGTGGCCGGACGGGGCGGCGCCCGAACTCGCCGTCGCGCTCGCGCTGGCGGTGCTGGCCATCGCCGCCGTCCCGCACCACGAACGCCGGCCGTCCCCCGCCCGGCTGCACCGCGCGCCGAACGCCCGATGACCGCGCCCGCAACCGCCGCCCACAACCGAGAGGACGACATGACCGAGAATCGCCTGCCGCATCCGGGATGGATGACCCGGCGCCCGTGGGCCCTGGCGCTGCGGCTGTTCGCCCCGGGCGACATCCGGGCGACGCCGGCGCAGCTGGAGGCGTTCCGCGCGTTCGCCTCCGCCGGCGACCCGCTTGCCGACGCGGTGGCGGAGATGATGGCCCGGCTGCCGGGCGGCACCGGCCGCCGCCTGTTCGAGCAGGCGCTCCGGCACGGCGTCGGCACGCTGGACGACCCGCCGCCCGAGCTGGTGGAGTTCTTCGCCTCGGTCGACACCGTCCCGTACTGGCTGGACCCGGACCTGCTGCGGCGCGGCGCCCGGGTGGTCGGCCGGACGGGGCTGCTCGGGCTCGCCGTGGTGATGCCGTGCGCGTCGCTGTACGGCGGCTACCTGGCGTCCCGCGCGAACAAGACCCTGCTGCGGACCGGGGAGCTGGACTCGATGGCGCCCCGGCGGCTGGCGGAGACCGCGAGCTGGTGGGTGGACGTCACCACGCCGGGCGGGCTCGGGCGCTTCGACGCCGGGTTCACGCAGACGCTGCGGGTGAGGATCATGCACGCGCAGGTCCGGGCCGCGCTGGCGCGCCGCGCGGACTGGGACCGCGAGGCCTGGGACCTGCCGGTCAACCAGGTGCAGCTGACCGGGACGCTGCTGCTGTTCTCGCTGGTCATGCTGCTCGGCTCGCGCGCGCTCGGGCTGCGGTTCTCCGCCGCCGACCGGGCCGCCGCGCTCCACCTGTGGCGGTACGTCGGGCACCTCATGGGCGTGGACCCGGACCTTGTCCCGGCGAGCGAGGCGGACGCGTGGCGGCTGCTCTGGCTGGAGGCCGCGACCGAGTTCCTGCCGGACGACTCGTCGCGGCGGCTGGGCCGCGCGCTCATGGACGCCGCCGCGCCGCTGCTGCTCCCGCCCGCCCTGAAGAACTCCCCCACGGCGCGGCGCGTCCTGACGAACTACCTGTTCTCCTACAGCCGCGTCATCCTCGGCAAACGCAACGCCGACCACCTCGGCGCCCCCGACAGCCGGCCCTACCGCGCCGCCGTCCTCGGCACCGCCGCGGGAGTGTTCGCATTGGAGAGCGTCCGGCGGCTGGTCCCGGGCGCGACGCGGCTCAGCGAACGGGCCGGGCAGCGCCGCCGCACCGCGCTGATCCGGCGGATGGTCGCCGAGCAGCGCGCCGACCGCTCGTACGGCCGCCACGACGCGCTCCGCTCCCCCGCCGGCGGCGGCCGGGCGCTCGACCCGGGGGCGGCCTGACGCGCCCGTTTGATCACGGCCCGGCGGGCAGGTACCCGGGGATGGGACGTCTCGGAACCGGCGGCCGGGCCGCAGGGGAACGCCCGGACACCGCACAAGGCCTGGGGACGCACCGCCGGGCGCTCGCCGCGCTCGTGCTCGCCGACGTCGCGTTCGCCTACCAGCAGACGGCGGTCGTCCCGGTGATCCCGGTGATCGAGAAGGAGATCGGGGTCTCGCAGGCGTGGGGCGCCTGGCTGCTCAGCGGCTACCTGCTGGTCGCGACGGTCGCGGCGCCCGTGCTCGGACGGCTCGCCGACCGGCACGGGCGCCGCGCGATGCTGCTGCTCGGGCTCGGGTTCTTCCTCGCCGGGTCGATCGCGGCGGCCGCCGCGCCGTCGCCGGTCGTGCTGATCGCGGCGCGGGCGGTGCAGGGCGTCGGCGGCGCGGTGTTCCCGCTGTCGCTGTCGATCGTCCGCGAGGAGTTCCCGCCCGGCCGGGTCGGGTCGGCGACCGGGGTGCTGACCGGCGCGTTCGGGATCGGGACGGCGCTGGGCTTCGCGACGGCCGGGGCGCTGACCGAGGCGGTGTCGTGGCACCTGGTGTTCGCCGTGGGCGCCGCCGTGGTGGCGCTGGCCATGCCGATGGTGGTGCGGTGGGTGCCGTCCAGGCCCGGCCCGTCGGGCGGGGCGCTGGACGTGCCGGGCGCGCTGCTGCTCAGCGGCGTCCTCGCGCTGCTCCTGGTCGGCCTCACCTTGCTGCCGCAGTCGAAGGGGGCGGCGTGGGCGGTGCCGGGCGGGCTGATCGCGGCGGGGCTCGCGGCGGGCGCGCTCTGGTTCCGCCGCGAGAACCGGGTGGCGGAACCGCTGATCGACCTGCGGACGCTCCGGTCCCCGGCGCAGGTGTGGACGAACGGGGTCACGGTCGCGATCGGCTACGCGCTGTTCGGGACGTTCTACCTGGTGCCGCAGCTCGTCGGGAACGGCCGCGAGGGCTTCGGCGCCGGGACGGGCACGGTCGGGCTGTACCTGCTGCCGCTGGCGGTGGGGCAGATCCTCGGCGGGCCCGCCGCGCGGACGCTGCAGAAGGGCGGGACGCCGCGCCGCCCGCTGGCGGCGGGGATGGCCGCGCTCGCGGCCGGGACGGCGGCGTGCGGGCTGATCGGCGGGTCCTCGCGTCCGGCGTTCCTCGCGGCGGCGTTCGTCATCGGCTGCGGCGCCGGGCTGACGATCAGCGCGAGCGGCACGCTCGTCAACGTGCAGGCGGACCGGGAGCACGCGGCCGTCTCGACCTCGGTGAACAGCACGGTCCGGCGGGTCGGCGGGTCGCTCGGCAGCCAGGCGAGCGCCGCCGTGATCATCCTCGTGGGCACCGGACGCGGGGGCCGGCTGACGGCGTTCGGGCTGGCCGCCGCGTTCGCGCTGGTGAGCGTCCCGTTCGCGGCGCGCGTCCCGTTGTCCTCCGCCGGCCCCGGGCAGGGGAACGGGTCGCAGCCCGACCTCAGCACCTGACCCGGCGGCACGCGCGGGTAAAGCAATCGTGTCGGCGGGCCGGAGAGCGTGGCGGCGCCTGCCCGGAGCACTAGTGTGACGGTCCAGCACGATCCGATCACCATGCGTGACTGCCGGTTCGCCGTCCATTCCTGCTGGGGCCTCATTGCTGCTGTTGCTCGCCGCGTACTGCGCGGCCGCGGCGGCGGCGCCGGTGCTCGTGCGGGTCCTCGGGCGGGGCGCGTTCCCGCCGCTGGCGGCGGTGCTCGCAGCGGCGGCCGGATGGGCGGCGTGGCCGTGGCTGCGCGGCGGCGCGCCGCGCACCGAGTCGTGGTCGTGGATCCCCGGCCTCGGCCTCCACCTGTACCTGCGCTCCGACCCGCTGACCTGGATGATGATGGTCGTCGTCGGCGGCGTCGGCGCGCTGATCGTGCTGTACTGCGGCCGCTACTTCACCGGCGCCGAGCCGAAGCTCGGCGCGTTCGCCGGGGAGCTGGTCGGGTTCGGCGCCGCGATGCTCGGGCTGGTCCTCGCCGACGACCTCGTCCTGCTGTACGTGTTCTGGGAGCTGACGACCGTCCTGTCGTACCTGCTCATCGGGTACGACGCGGAGCGCGGCATCGCGCGGCGCGCGGCGACGCAGGCGATCGTCATCACCACGTTCGGCGGGCTGGCGATGCTGGTCGGGCTGCTCCTGCTGGGACGGGCGGCCGGGACCGACCGGCTGTCGGCGATCGTCGCGGCGCCGCCCGGCGGCGGCGCGGTGACGGCGGCGGTCGTGCTGATCCTCGTCGGCGCGCTGTCGAAGTCGGCGCTCGTCCCGTTCGGGCTGTGGCTGCCGGGGGCGATGGCCGCGCCGACGCCGGTCAGCGCGTTCCTGCACGCCGCCGCGATGGTGAAGGCGGGCGTGTACCTGGTGGCGCGGCTCGCGCCCGCGTTCGCCGGGACGCCCGGATGGCGGCCGATCGTGCTGGGCTGCGGCGTCGCGACGATGCTGCTGGCCGGGTGGCGGGCGCTGCGCGAGCACGACCTGAAGCTGCTGCTCGCCTACGGGACGGTCAGCCAGCTCGGGTTCATGACCGTGCTGGTCGGCGCCGGGAACCGGGTCGCGGCGCTCGCGGGGTTCACGGTGCTGCTCGCGCACGCCCTGTTCAAGTCGGCGCTTTTCCTCGCGGTCGGGGTCGTCGACCATTCGACGGGGACGCGCGACCTGCGGAAACTGTCCGGGCTCGGGCGTCGCACGCCGGTGCTGTACGGGGCGGCGATCGCGGCGGCGGCGTCGATGGCGGGCGTCCCGGCGACACTCGGGTTCGCGGGGAAGGAGGCGGCGTACGAGGCGTTCCTCGGCGGCGACACCGGGCTGCTCATCCTGCTCGCGGTGGGTTCGGCGCTGACCGCCGCGTACAGCCTGCGGTTCCTGTGGGGCGCGTTCGCGCGCAAGGAGGGCGTCGCACCGCGCGAGGTGCACCGTCCCGGGGTGCTGCTGCTGGCGCCGGTGGTACTGCTCGCGGCGGCGGGCGTCGTCGTCGGCCTGCTCGCCGCACAACTGGACGCGCCGATCGGACGGGAGGCCGCGCCGTTCCCGGTGACGCGCCACGGCGGCTACCACCTGTCGGCGTGGCACGGGTTCGGGGTACCGCTGCTGCTCACCGCCGTGTCGCTGGCGGTGGGCGCCGCCCTGTTCGCGCTCGGACGGCGCATCGCGCGCGTCCCCCAGTTCTTCGAACCCGAGCAGGTCTACCTGCGGTTCATGCACGGGCTCAACACGTTCGCGCTGCAGCTCACCGGGACCGTGCAGCGCGGATCGCTGCCCGACTACCTGCTGATCATCCTGCTCGTCGCGGTCGGCCTGGCCGGCGGCGCCGTCGTCACGGGCCTGCCGTGGCCGGACCCGCTGAGCGACCGGATCTGGGACTCGCCCGCGCAGGCGCTCGTCGCGCTGCTCACCGTCGCGGCGGCGGCCGCGGCGATCCGGGCCCGCGACCGGGGCCAGACCGTCGTGCTGTCCGGCGCGTCCGGGTTCGGGGTCTCCACCCTGTTCGTCCTGCAAGGCGCCCCCGACCTGGCCCTCACCCAGTTCCTCGTCGAGACCGCGAGCCTGATCGTCTTCGTGCTGGTGCTGCGCCGCCTGCCCGCCCGGTTCTCGACCCGCTCCCCCGCGCAGCGCACCGTCCACCTGGCGGTCGGCGCGCTCGCCGGGCTCACCGCGACCACCGTGACGCTGCTCGCCGCGCAGGCCCGCCACGCGGTCCCGGTGTCCGCCGCCTACCCCGGCGCCGCCCGGGACGCCGGCGGCGGCAACATCGTCGCGATCGCGCTCGTCGACCTGCGCGCCTGGGACACCCTCGGCGAGAGCGTCGTCATCGCGCTCGCCGCCCTCGGCGTGACCAGCATGGTGTTCGCGCGGCGGCCGCTGGCGGCGCCGCCCCCGCCCGGCCCGGACACCACCGTGTGGGGCGTCGAGGAGGTCACCGCGCTGGACGACGCCCCGCCCGCCGGCTGGCTCGCCGCCGGGTCCACGCTCGCCGCCGAGCGGCGCTCCGTCGTGTTCGAGGTCGTCGCCCGGACGATCTTCCACACCGTGCTGCTGTACTCGCTGTTCCTGCTGTTCACCGCGCACTCCGCGCCCGGCGGCGGGTTCGCGGGCGGCATCGTCGCGGGGCTCGCGCTCGCCGTCCGCTACCTCGCCGGCGGCCCCTTCGAGCTGCGCGAGGCGGCGCCGGTCCCGGCGGGCGCGCTGCTCGGCACCGGCGCGATCGTCGCCGCCGGGACGGCGCTCGGCGGCCTGGCCTGGGGGAACGCGGTGCTGCAGAGCGCGTCCGTGGACGTGCACCTGCCGGTGCTCGGGCACGTCCACGCCGTCACGTCGCTGCTGTTCGAGATCGGCGTGTACCTGATCGTCGTCGGGCTCGTGCTGACCGTGCTGACCGTGCTCGGCGCCGAGATCGACCGGCAGACCGCCGCGGGCCGCACCGGCGAGGGGGCCGGCTGATGGGCCCGTCGCTGGTGCTCGCCGCGACCGGCGGGACGCTCGTCGCCGCCGGCGTCGTGCTGCTGCTGGAGCGCAGCCTGTCCCGGCTGGTCGTCGGCGTGCTGGTGCTCAGCAACGGGGTGAACCTGCTGATCCTCACGGCGGGCGGCCCGGCCGGCACGGCGCCGATCCTCACCTCCCGCGGCGGCCCGCACCGGGCGCTCAGCGACCCGCTGCCGCAGGCGATGATCCTCACCGCGATCGTGATCTCGCTGGCGTCCGCCGCGTTCGTACTGGCCATCGCCTACCGCGGCGGGCGGCTCAGCGGCGACGACGACGTCCGCGACGACATCGAGGACCTGCGGGTGCGCCGCGAGAGCGAGGACGACGTCGGGCTGCGCGCGGAGCGCGAGCGGCGCGCCGTCGCCGACCCGTCCGAGCTCGGCGCCCGCGAGGAGCCCGACAGCGACTTCCCCGGCGGCGTCCCCCGCGACGGCCGGCCCCGCGGCGGCGGGCGGGGGAACGGCGGGCGGCGCAACGGCGGGCCCCGCGGCGGCGGGCGGCGGGACGGCCGGTGAACGCGGAGAACGCGCTGGTCCCGCTGCCCGTGCTGCTGCCCGTGCTGGCCGCCGGCGTCAAGATCCTCATCGGGCCGCGGCGGCCGCTGCTGAAGCGCGCGATCAGCGTCGTCGCGCTCGCCGCGGTGCTCGCCGTCGCGGTCGCGCTGCTGGTCCGCGCCGACCGGGACGGCCCGCAGGCGGTGCGGCTCGGCGGCTGGCCCGCGCCGGTCGGCATCACGCTGGTCGCCGACCGGCTGTCGGCGGTGATGCTCGCCGTGTCGTCCGCCGTCACCCTGTGCGTGCTGGTCTACGCGTTCGGGCAGGACGTCGCCGAGCGCGACCGGGACACGCCGCTGTCGGTGTTCCACCCGTCCTACCTGCTGCTGACCGCCGGGGTCTGCGACGCGTTCCTCGCCGGCGACCTGTTCAACATGTTCGTCGGGTTCGAGATGATGCTGATGGCCAGCTACGTGCTCGTGACGCTCGGCGGCACCATGGCCCGCGTCCGCGCCGGGACGACCTACATCATCGTCGCGCTGCTGTCGTCGATGCTGTTCCTCGTCGCGATCGCCGTGCTGTACGCCGCGGCGGGCACGGTGAACATGGCGCAGCTGTCGTGGCGGATCGCCGAGCTGCCCGGCCCGGTCGCCCGGATCGCCGAGGTGGCGCTGCTGGCGGCGTTCGCGGTGAAGGCGGCGGTGTTCCCGCTGTCGATGTGGCTGCCCGACTCCTACCCGTCCGCGCCGACCCCGGTCACCGCCGTGTTCGCCGGGCTGCTCACCAAGATCGGCGTGTACGGCGTCATCCGGGCCGAGACGCTGCTGTTCCCCGGCGACCACCTGCGCCGGCTGCTGCTGGTCGCGGCGCTGCTGAGCATGCTCGCCGGGGTGCTCGGCGCGATGGTGCAGATCGACGTGCGGCGGCTGCTGTCGTTCACGCTGGTCAGCCATATCGGCTACATGATCTTCGGGGTGGCGCTGGGCTCGGCCGCCGGGCTCGCCGCGACCGTCTTCTACGTCCTGCACCACATCACGATCCAGACCACGCTGTTCCTCGTCGCCGGGCTGATCGACCGGCGCGGCGGCGCGACGTCGCTGGCCCGGCTCGGCGGGCTCGCGCGCACCGCGCCGCTGGTCGGCGCGCTGTTCTTCGTCCCGGCGATGAACCTCGGCGGGATCCCGCCGCTGTCGGGGTTCCTCGGCAAGCTCGGGCTGCTGCGGGCGGGGATCGCGCAGGGCGGGGCGCTCGTGGACGTCCTCGTCGCGGGCGCCGTGCTGACGAGCCTGCTCACCCTGTACTCGCTGGTGAAGGTGTGGAACCAGGCGTTCTGGAGCGCCCCACCGGACGACCCGCGCGACGACCCGCGCGACGACGCGCGCAGCGACGCGCGCGGCGACCGGCCGCAGGGCGCGCGCGCTGTGCGGCTGCCCGCCGCGATGGTCGCCGGAAGCACCGCGCTGGTCGTCCTCAGCCTCGCCTACACCGCGGCGGGCGGCCCCCTCTACGCGCTGTGCGAGCGCGCCGCCGCCGAACTACTCACCCCGCAGACCTACGTGCGGGCCGTGTTCCCATCGGGAGGCGCCACTTGAGGGAGTTCACCGTCCGGGCCGGACGCCGCCGCGCGATCCGGCTGCCCGCGCTCGTCTGGCTGACGGTCGTGTGGATGCTGCTGTGGGACCGGCCGACCGTGGGGAACCTGCTGTCCGGGCTGGTCCTCGCCGTGCTGCTGCAGCTGGCGTTCCCGCTCCCGCCGGTCGGCCCGCAGCTGCGGCTGCGGCCCCTCGGGCTCGCCGCGTTCGCGCTGCGCGCCGCCGCCGACCTGCTGCACAGCGCCGGGCCGCTGGCCTGGCAGGCGGCGGGCGGGCGCGGCCGGGCCAAGCGGAACTCGGTCATCGCCGTGCCGCTGCGCACCCGCTCCGACCTGATCCTCACCGTCATGGCGATCTCGCTGTCGGCGACGCCCGGCACGCTGGTGCTGGACGTCCGGCACTCCGACGCGACGCTGTTCCTGCACGTCCTCGGCGCCGCCGACGACGCGGCCGTGGCGAAGGCCCGCCGGGACGTGCAGGCCCTCGAACGCCGGACGGTCCGCGCCTTCGGCACCCGCGACGACCTGCGCGCCCTCGCGGAGGACCGGTCATGACGATCGTCCTGGACGCGGTGACCGCGATGCTGTTCCTCGCCGCCGCGTGCACGCTCGTCCGCATCGTGCGGGGCCCGTCGATGCTCGACCGGGCGATGGCGCTGGACGTCCTGCTCGCCGTGATCATGGCGGGGCTCGGCGCGTCCGCGGTCGCCGGCGGCGACACCTGGGTGCTGCCGACGCTGCTCGCCCTGTCGCTGGTCGCGTTCGTCGGCTCGGTCGCGGTCGCCCGGTTCCTCACCCACCACGTCCCCCGCCCGGACGAGCCGGAGCAGGGGGCGGACGCGTGAGGACGGCGTTCACGGCGGCGTTCCTGCTGCTCGGCGCGGGCGCCTCGCTCAGCGCCGGGCTCGGCCTGCTGCGGCTGCCCGACCTGTTCACCCGGATGCACGCCGCGACGAAGTCGCAGGCGGTCGGGCTGCTGCTGGTGCTGATCGGCGTCGGGATCCGGTTCCCGACCATCGAGCTGCTCACCTCGCTGGTCCTGGTCGCGCTGCTGCAGATCATCACCGTCCCGGTCGCCGCGCACCTGGTCGGGCGCGCCGCCTACCGCACCGGCCACGTCGACCGCGCCCTCCTGCACGTCGACGAGCTGGAGCGCGCCCTCGAACCGCCCGGCGACGGCTGAATCGTCCGGCGGCCGGCGGTTTGGCGGCGGCGCGTGCGGCTACACAAGGCGCCGACGGATCCACGGAAGGGCGGGCATGAGCGGCGGCGGGACGGGCGGCTTCGCGTGGCGCCCGCTGATCGCGGTCAGCTTCGGCTGGTTCATGGTGATCGTGGACGCGACGATCGTGAACGTCGCGCTGCCGCGCCTCGGCCGCGAGTTCGGCGCGTCGGTGTCCGGCCTGCAATGGGTCGTCGACGGGTACACGGTGGTGTTCGCCGGGCTGCTGCTGTCGGCGGGCTGGCTCGGCGACCGGTTCGGCGGCCGGCGGGTCTTCCAGGCGGGCCTCGCGCTGTTCGTCCTGGCGTCCGCGGCGTGCGGGTTCGCGACCGGGCTGGACGCGCTCGTCGGCGCGCGCGTCGTGCAGGGCGTCGGCGCCGCGCTGCTGGTGCCGTCGTCGCTCGCGCTGCTGCAGGGCAGCTACGGGGACCGCCGCAGCCGGGCCCGCGCGATCGGCGTCTGGGCGATGGTCGGCGGGTTCGCGTCGGGGGCGGGGCCGCTGCTCGGCGGGCTGCTGACGGCCGGGCTCGGCTGGCGCTGGATCTTCTTCGTGAACGTCCCCGTCGGGATGGCCGGGATGCTGCTCACGGCCCGCTGGGTGCGCGCCGGCGCCACCGGCCGCACCGGCGGACGGTTCGACGTGCCGGGCCAGGTGTCCGGCGCCGTCGCGCTGCTGTCGCTCACCGCGGCGATGGTGCGGGCGGGCCGGGCCGGCTGGGGCGACCCGCTCGTCGTCGGCGGGTTCGCGCTGTTCGCCGCCGCGACCGCGGTGTTCGCCGTCACCGAGACGCGGGTGCGGGCGCCGATGCTGCCGCCGTCGCTGTTCCGCAGCCGCGAGCTGACCGCGGCGACGGCCGTCGGCGGGCTGATGAACCTCGGCTTCTACGGGCAGCTGTTCGTCCTGACGCTCTACTTCCAGCAGGTCCGCGGCTACACGCCGCTGCAGACCGGCCTGGCGCTGCTGCCGCAGACCGGCGTCATCGCGTTCGGGTCGTGGCTCGGCGGGCGGGTGACGGCGCGCGGCGGCCCGCGCCTCCCGATGGTCGCGGGCATGGCGGCCGGCGCCGCCGGGTTCCTCGCCCTCACCATCGCGACCCGCTCGATCCCGTACGCGGCGCTCGTGGCGCCGATGATGGCGACCGGGTTCGGGATCTCGTTCACGATGCCCGCGGCGACCGCGGCGGTCGTGGAGGGGGCGCCGCCGGGACGCACCGGCATCGCGTCCGGAACGCTCAACGCCGCGCGGCAGGTCGGCGGCGCCGTGGGCATCGCGCTGCTCGGCGCGTTCATCGCCGGGGGCGCGGCGCACTTCACCGCCGGGATGCGCACCGCCATGCTCGTCGCGGCCGCCGCGTACGCGCTCGGCGCGCTGCTCGCGCTGTCGGTCCCCCGCGGCGTCCGCGGCGACGCCGAGGAACGCGACATGGCGGAATCCCGCCGCTGACCCGCGATCAGGCCGGGGTCAGGACGAGGCGTCCGGAACCGGCCGGTGCCCGAACGCCCCGGCCTCCCACAGCGTCCGGACGTTCCGGACGAGCGGCGGGCCGACCGCCCGCAGCGCGTCCAGGTCGTTGTCGGCGACCGCGTTCGTCACCAGCGTGCTGGTCGCGGCGACGATCATCCGGCAGGTGAAGCGGCCCGCGTCGTCGCGCACGCCGAGCAGGTCGGCGAGCACATCGGTGATCATGTTCTGCAGGTCGGCGCGCCGCCGGATCGCCTCCGGCCCGGCGGCGTACACCTCGATCAGGAACAGCCGGGTGTAGGGCAGCTCGATGGCGAGCGCCTCCAGGTAGGCGGTGAAGCCCTGCTCGAAACGGTCCATCGCGTCGCCCGCCGCGCCCCCCGCGCCCGCCGCCGGGCGGCCCGCGTCGTCCGCGCCGATCATCTCGAGCAAGTGCTGCACGAGCAGCTCCCGCGCGACGTCGAAGGCGGCCATGAAGCAGTCGAGCTTGCTGTCGAACACCTGGTAGAAGCTCTGCCGCGACACCCCGGACCGCTGGAGGACGTCCGCCACCGACGTGGCGACGTACCCCTTCTCGGCCATCACCTCGGCCATCGCGGCGCACAGCCGCGACCGCTGGATGCGTTCCACTTCCTCGGGTGACAGCGCCGAGCGCCCCCTGGGCAGCCGGCGCGGCGATGAGTCCGACACGCGTTCACCTTATGTCCACCCAGCCCTGACGTGCCCGTACACCACCACGGACGGCCCCGGTCGCTACGGGAGCAGGGCGAGGCCCTTCGCGATGCCGTTGCGCTGGATCTCGGACGTCCCCGTCAGCACTCGGAACATCCGGACCTTCCGGAACAGGTACTCGATGTCGTTGCCCTGCGTCAGCCCCTCCTTGCCGTGGATCTGGACGGCCTCGTCGAGGATGGAGAACGCCGTCTCGGCGACGAACAGCTTGCACATGAACGCCTCCAGCCGCGGCGGCGTGCCCGCGTCGAGGTCGGCGAGCGCCGCGTACGTCATGGAGCGGGCCGCGTAGAAGCCGGTCGCCATGTCGGCGAGCTTGTGCTGGATGGCCTGCAACTGCATCAGCGGCCCGCCGTTGACGACCCGGGTGCGCGCCCGGTCGAGGGTGAGCCGGAGGGCGCGCCGCGTCATGCCGAGCAGCGTCGGGCAGTGCAGCAGCCGGTTCACCGTGACGCGGCCGAGGCCGATCCTCATGCCGTCGCCCTCGGCGCCGATGAGGTTCGCGGCCGGGACGAAGCAGTCCTTGAGGATCACGTCGCTCTCGATGTGCTCCCCGGACATCGGCGTCGCGCCGTCCACCACCTCGCACCCCGGACCGTCGAGGTCGACGATGAACGCCGAGAACGACCGCTCGGTGCCGTCCATGCGGGCGATGACGATCGCGAAGTCCGCGACGGGACCGGCGCTGCTGAACACCTTGTGCCCGGTGAGCCGGTACCCGTCGCCGTCCCGGACGGCCGTCGTGCTCATCGCCCGGACGTCGGATCCCGCGTCGGCCTCGGTGAGCGAGAAGCAGCAGGCCCGCTCGCCGCGCGCGACCGGCAGCAGGTAGGTGCCGAGCTGGTGCGGGGTCGCGACGCGGAAGACGTCGCCGGCGCGCAGCGGCCCGCCCATCTCGCCGAGCACGCTGTGCCCGAGGACGCGCCCGGCCGCCGCGACCTCCTCCTTCAGCGCGGCGAGCCGGGTGTGGGTGAGGCCCTGCCCGCCGAACTCCGGCGCCAGGTGGATGCCGTAGAAGCCGAGTTCGCGGCTGCGCCGCCACACCGGTTCGAGGAGCGCGCGGCTGATCGGGGTCGTCCGGTCGACGCCGTGCTCGCGCTCGTAGTCGGCGAGCTCGCCGTCGAGGTAGCCGCGCAGCCGCTCGACGAGCGCGGCGAGTTCCGGGTCGCCGTCGTAGGACGGCCGCAGGGAGAAGGTCATCGGGGTCTCCAGAGGGGTCAGTTGACGGCCCGGTCGGCGCCCGCCCAGAACGGCGCGCGGACCGCCCTGCGGTCGACCTTGCCGTTGCGGTTGTGCGGCAGCGCGTCGACGAGGTCGACGGTGCGGGGCTTCTTGAACCGGTCGAGCCGCTCGGCGCAGAACGCGATCAGCTCGCCGCCGCTGACGGCGCCGGGCGCGGACGGCACGACGACCGCCTTGACCGCCTCGCCCCACCGCTCGTCCGGGACGCCGACGACGCAGACCTCGCGGACGCCCGGATGCTCGTACAGCACCGCCTCGACCTCGGTGCTGTAGATGTTGAAGCCACCCGAGATGATCATGTCCTTCTTGCGGTCGACGATGAACAGGTAGCCGTCCTCGCGCATCCACGCCAGGTCGCCGGTGTGCACCCAGCCGTCGCGGAACGTCGCCGCGGACAGCTCCGGCTCCCGCCAGTACCCGGTGACGCAGTCCGGGCCGCGGACGACGATCTCCCCGATCTCGCGCGGCGGCAGCTCGCCGCCGTCCTCGTCCACGATCCGGATCTCCGAGTCGTAGGCGGCCCGGCCGCAGGACGCGAGCAGCTCGGGGTCGTTCTCCACCGCGTCCGCGATCTCTGCGCTGTTCAGCCCGGCGACGACGCTGGTCGTCTCGCCGAGCCCGTAGCCCTGCGCGACGATCGGGCCGAACGCCGCGACGGCCTCGCGGAGCCGGCGCGGCGAGACGGGGGCGCCGCCGACCCGCAGGCTGGTCAGGCTGGACAGGTCCCGCTCCGCGAACCCGGGGTGCGCCATCAGCATCGTCAGCATGGTCGGCACCATGAACGTCGCGGTGATCCGCTCCCGCTCGACGGTGTCCAGGAACGCCCCGGCGTCCCACGCGGGCAGGATGTGCGCGGTCGCGCCGCCGAACACCCCGGCGAGCAGGCCCATCCCGGCGGCGTGCGTGATCGGGCCGCACGCCAGGTAGCGGTCGCCGGGCCGGGGCCGCGACTCGTCGCTCATCAGCTGCTTGCGCATGTTCGCGAGCCGGTTGCCGAACGTCTGCGTCGCCGCCTTCAGCGCGCCGGTCGAGCCGGACGTGAAGTTCAGGACGGCCGCGTCGGACTCGGCGACCTCGACGCACACGCGGTCGCCGGTCCCCTCGGCGAGCAGGTCGCGGTAGGCGAGGACGTCGCCCGCGTCGCCGTCGTACTGGACGGCCAGGCAGCCGGTGCCGGCGGCCTCCAGCGCGGCGAGCGCGTCACCGCGGTGCGCCGCGTCGAACAGCAGGGCCCGGACGGGCGCGTAGCCGAGGATGTGCCCGATCTCCGCACGGCCGAGCCGCGCGTTGATCGGCGCCCTGGTCAGCCCCGCCTTGTACAGCGCGAACTCGGTGACGACCAGCTCACCGCGGTTCCACGCCAGGCTCGCGACCGCGTCGCCGGGCCGCAGCCCGCGCGCGACGAGCGCGGCGGCGAGCCGGTTCGCCTCCGCCTCCAGCTCCCGGAACGTCCAGACCTGCTCGCCGCACACGACGGCGCGCTCGTCCGGCCAGTACCGGGCGCTGCGCGTGAGGTAGATCCCCAGGTTCATCCGCGTCCCCCAAGTTAACGAACTGAATGAAAGTTTCCATACAGACTGTTCATTTACTGAGGAGCTGTCAAGAGTTCTCTATGCTGGGACGCTCCGGACGGGTGGAGGCGAGTCGATGGCCGAGGACAGGCGGACCAGGCGGACGAGGCGGGCACTGCGCGACGCCCTCGTGAGCCTGGTCCTGGAGCGCGGATACGCCGCGCTGACCGTCGACGACATCACCGGCCGCGCCGACATCGCGCGCGCCACCTTCTACAGCCACTGCCGCGACAAGGAGGACCTGTTCACCCAGGTCGCGCAGGACCTGCTGAAGGAGCTCGGGCAGCGGCTGCAGCCCGCCGTCGCCGGGTCGCCGGTCGGGTTCACCGGCAAGCCCGTGCTGGAGCTGTTCCGGCACGCCGAGGAGGAGCGCGACCTCTACCGGATCATCCTGCGCGGCGAGGGCGACGGCCGGCCGCTGCGGCTGTTCACCGACGTCTTCGTCGCGCGGACCACCGGCGAGTTCCGCGACCGCGCCGACCGCAACGACGTCCGCCCGCGCATCGACCCCGAGCTCCTCGCGCGGGCCTGGGTCGGCGAGCAGGTCGCGGTGCTGCGCTGGTGGCTGGAGCACGACGTGCCGCCCATGCCCGCCGAGGAGGTCACCCGGATGCTGCTCGACCTCGCCGTCCACGGCCGCTACTGGGCCAGCGGCTTCGACCTCCCGGCCTGACCCGCGCCGCCCTCCGCCGGTCCCGCGACGCGGGACCGGCTTCTTCATGCCCGCCGTCCCGCGCCCTTGATGCCTCCGACGGTGTGACGTATATTACCGGGCACTTCGCACGTTAATGAACAAGTTGTTCACTAACTTGCGCGCACCTACCCGGGAGAACTGACCATGTCCGGTCCCGAAGTCCTGTCGCTCGTCCTGCTGGTGGCGGTGTTCGCCCTGGCCCTCTGGCGGGACGTCAACGTGGGGCTCGTCGCGATGCCCGCGGCGTTCCTCCTCGGCCGGGTCGCCGGCGTCCCGAAGGAGCAGATCCTCGCGGGCTTCCCCGCCGGGATCGTCGCGCTGATCGTCGGCGTGATGTACATGTTCGGCCACGCCCAGCGCAGCGGCGCGATCGACCGGGTCGTGCACGGCATCGTCCGGATCTCCGGCGGCCGCGACTGGATCCTGCCGTGGAGCCTGTTCGCCGTCGGCGCGGTGCTCAGCGGCATCGGCACGCTGCCGAGCGCCACCGTCGCGATCGTCCTGCCGGTCGCGATGCGGGTCGCCCGCAACAGGGGCATCGACCCGGTGCTCATGGCGATCGTCGCGGCGCACGGCGCCGGCGCCGGCGGCTTCTCCCCGATGTCCCCGTGGGCCGCGATCATCGAGTCGCTCGCCGCCAAGGCGGGCGTCCACTACTCGCCGGACCTGCTGTTCCTCGGGCTCGCCGGGTTCGACGTGCTGAGCACGGCGGTCTTCTTCTTCGCGCTGGGCGGCCTCGGCCTCGTCCGCCGCGGCCGGACGAGCGGTGACGGGGGCCCGAGTGCGGACGCAGACGCGGACGCCCGTCCCCTCGAGGCCGTGCAAGGCGCCTCGCGCATCACCCCGTACGAGATCGGCTCGCTCGCGGGCCTCGGCTTCTTCGTCCTCGGGGTGCTCGTCCTCGACCTGAACATCGTGTTCGCCGCGTTCGCCGTCGGCCTCGTCCTGCACCTGGCGTTCCGGCCGGACGGGCGCCGGGTCGTCGCCGACATCCCGTGGGGCGTCGTCATGCTGACGATCGGCGTCCTCGTCTACGTCGGCGACCTGGAGGCGACCGGGACGCTGAAAACGATCTCCGGGCATCTCGGCGGCATCGGGGCGCCGGTCGTGGCGGCGCTCGCGATCGCCTACGTCGCGGCGCTGTTCGCGACCGTGGAGTCATCGACCGTCGCGGTCCTCGGCGTGGTCGTGCCGCTCGCCGCCGCGGTGCTGCCGCACCAGACGTCCGCCCAGTTCACGGCGCTGCTCATCGCGGTCTGCGGCACCATCGGCGGCGTCGCGATCAGCCCGCTGCACCTCGGCGGCGGGCTCGTCCTCGCCAGCGTGGACGACGGCGACCACGCGCGGGTGTTCCGCTGGCTGCTCGGCTGGTCGGTGGGCGCGGCGATCGTGCTGCCCGCGCTGCTGATGCTGCTGCCGATCTCGCTCGGGCTCTGACGGGCCGCCGCCGGCGCGGGGGCGGGCGGGTGGGTCAGGGCTTGCGGGCTACGCCGGCGGGGATCCAGGTGTGCGACGGGTCGACCTCGGCCGGGTTCTTGCTGCCCCAGACGTCGACGTAGGACAGGCCGGGCTTGGCGTCCTCGTGCGGCGGGAGGTACTCCCAGCCGTCGAAGAACCGGTCGATCTCCGCGAACGTCCGGAAGTTCAGCCGGGCGGTGACGTTCCGGTAGACCTCGTTGAACCGCTCGATCTTGTCCGGGCGCTGCCCGTCGGCGGTGACGTGCGACAGGGCGAGATAGCTCCCGGACGGCACCGCGTCGAGGTAGCGGCGCAGCAGCGACCACGGGTCCTGCTCGGGGTTCACGAAGTGCCAGATGGCGACGTGCATGTACCCGACGGGACGGGAGAAGTCGATGAGCCGCCGCACCTCGGGGTCGTCGATGACGGACGCGGGGTCGGCGATGTCGGCGTCGACGTAGGCGACGTTCCTCTCGCCGCTCCGGCGCAGCATGTCCCGCGACATGTCCAGGACGACGGGGTCGTTGTCGACGTAGACGACCCGCGCGTCCGGGTGGACGACCTGGACGACCTCGTGGGTGTTCCACGCCGTCGGGATGCCGGAGCCGAGGTCGATGAACTGGTCGACGCCCGCGCGCGCGATGACGCCCGCCGCGCGCTGCAGGAATATGCGGTTGGCCTGCGCCATGTAGTGCAGTTCCGGGACCTTCTCCTGGAGTTTTCGGGCGGCCTCCTCGTCCGCCGGCGTGTGGTGCCGGCCGTTGAGGAAGTAGTCGTAAATGCGTCCCGCCGAAGCGACACCGGGACCGCTTTTCAATGCGCCCTTGGGGTGGGGGTAGGTGTCCATCGTGTTCCTTGGGCAGAGGTCGGGGGAAAGGGGAGAAGGACACCCGGCACAAGGGCCGCCGGGTGCCCTTCGTCCGCCTTCAGGCGCTCACAGGTCGAAACGGCCCGCCTTCACCTGCGCGGCGAATGCGCGCCATGTCTCGCTGCCGAACACCAGCGTTCCGCCGTCGCGGTCCTTGGTGTCGCGGACTCCGATGACCCGGGCGCCGCCGCCGACTTCCACGCAGGCGTCCTGCGCGGCGTTCGACCGCGACGATTTCCGCCAGGTTCCGGGGGCGATCAGATCACGATTCGTCATTGCGGGGCTATCCTTTCCATCATCTTCTCGAGGAACTCCGTCGTCTGTTTCGGGGTCAGCGCCTTCGCCTGGAGCCAGGCCCAGACCTGCTCGTAGCGGGCGACGGCCGCGCCGGTCTCGACCCGGCTGCGCCCGGTCACCGAGCCCTCGACGAACACCCCGGCGCTGATGACCTCCGAGTCGAAGTCGAAGGCCATGAAGGAGCCGAGCGCCGGGTGCGGGCCGGCGCTGAACGGCATCACCTGGATGGTCACGGCGGGCGGCGGGACGAGCAGCCGCGCGATCTGCGCGCGGCGCAGCGCCGGGCCGCCGGGCATCCGCGCCAGCGCGCTCTCGTCGATCATGAAGACGGCCTCGCGGACGGCGCCGCCGAACACCTCGGCCTGCCGGCCCATCCGCAGCTCGACGCCGGAGTCGACGCGGGGCGGCGAGACGCTGGGGTCGACGGCCTGGATGACCTGCCGGGCGTATTCGGGCGTCTGCAAGAGCCCCGGAATTGCGGTCAGGTCCCAAGCGCGAATCCGGACGGCCGCCATCTCCATGCCGAGCAGTTCGGCGGTGGCGTCGGGCCAGTCGCCGCTGCCGTTCCACCAGCCCGGCCGGCTCGCCCGTTCGCGCAATTCTTCTAGTTCGTCCTGTTTGTCGGACGGGACTCCGTAATGCGCGCACAGCCCGCGCAGGACGAGCACGCTGGGCGTGACCTCGGCGTTCTCCCATCGCCGCACGGTCTGCGGATGCACGCCGAGATCGCGCGCGATCGACGTCACCGACTCACCGGACGCCTTGCGGGCATTCGCGAGCGCATTGCCGAGCAGCCAGCCCGACAGCACCGGCCCGTCGTCACCCGGAGTCATGCTCCCGTGTCTACACCGGGGTCATCACACCATGCAACCCGCATAATGCAGCTTTTGCCGACCGCCCCCGCGCTCCGACGCAAACGATCATTCCGTGATCAACGCCATGTCAATTGACATGAAGCGCTTGACACACTGCTGCACGCGTAGGACCGTCTTTCGCAGGGAGTCAGCGTCGCGCGACCTGGCTGTCAGACTCCGCCACCGGTCCCGGGAGCCCGCATGACGATCTCCGCACCCGCCAGGCCCCCGCACCCGGACACCGCCGGCCGTGCAGGGGAGCCGGGCGGCCGCGCGGACGCCGGCCCCGGCGACGCGGACGACGCGGACGGCGCGGAGGACTACGCGCGCCGGCTCATGTCCCGCCTCCACGCCCTCGGCCTGCGCACCTCCGGCCCGTGGGAGGCCGGCTCCTGGGAGAGCGAGCCGTCGCCGATGGCGGTCTCGGCGCAGTGCGTGCAGGTCGAGCCGTACGTCGGGCGCACCGTCTGGCTGCTGCCGCCTCCCGGCGGACCGGCCCGCGACGAGCCCGCCGCCCGGGAGCGCCTCTACTGGCACTGGCAGCGGCCCCGCCGCGACCGCAAGGGCCGCCCGATCGCCCGCTGGTTCCAGCCGTTCTGCCCGGCCGCCGACCCCGAGAAGGCCGCCACCGCGATCTCCGAAGCGATCTTCGCCGACGTCCGCAGGCGCCTGCGCGGGCACCGCGCCCACCCGGACCCGGCGGCGCGCCCCGGCCGCTGACGGCCCCGCCACCCTGTCACCCCAGGGCCGCCGGCCCCGGCGGGACCGGCGGGAACGCCCCGTGCCGCGCGGGGCGAGGCTCCCGGCGGGCCGAGGGGGGTCGCCGGTGCCCGCCCCGCGCTGGGGCGCCGGATCACCAGCCGTCGACGTGCAGGACCTCGTCCAGCGGGACGCGCGGCGCCGGGCGGAACGTATCGCCCGTGTAGTAGGCGGTGGGGACGAGCGCGCCCTGCCGCACGTCCGCCGGCAGCCCGAGGACGTCCGCGACCTCCTGCTCGTACGCCAGGTGCAGCGTCGTCCACGCGGTGCCGAGGCCTCGCGCGCGCGCCGCGAGCGCGTAGTTCCACACGGCCGGGAGCAGCGACCCCCACAGCCCGGCCTGGTTGCCGTCCGGCAGCTTCCCGCCGTGCAGCCGCAGGCACGGGATCACCAGGACCGGCACGTCCCCCATGCGTTCGGCCAGGTAGGAGGCGCTGTCGCCGACGCGGCGCTGCACCTCCGCGCGGTCCGGGTCGTCCGCGTACTGCCCCGCGGACGTGCCGCCCGAAGCGGCGTACGCGGCGAACGAGCGCCGGTAGTACTCGCCGATCGCCTTCCGCTTCTCGGTGTCGGTGACGACGATCCAGTGCCAGCCCTGCCGGTTGCTGCCGCTCGGCGCCTGGACGGCGATCTCCAGGCACTCGCGGACGAGGTCCACCGGCACGGGACGGGCCAGGTCGAGGCGCTTGCGCACGGTACGGGTGGTGGTCAGCAGTTCGTCCGGGCTCAGCGGAAGAGTCATGATCCCAGTATCGACGGCGGGGGCGGCGGCGCGGCGCCGGAGGGGCCGGACGCGCCGGAGGGGCCCGGAGCGCGCGAGGCGCCGGAGGCGTCGGACGCGTCGGCGGGGTCGAGCATGGCGCGGGTCGCCTCGTCGACGATGTCGCGCATCGCGCGCTCGGCGGCCGCGGCGTCGCCCGCCTGGACGGCCTGGGCGACCTCGGCGTGCCAGCGGATCGCGGCCGGCTCCGGGCGCGCGGGCATCAGGTGGTGGTGGGTGCGGCCGGCGAGGACGGCGGCGACGACCCCGCTGAGCGCGCCCATCATCTCGTTGCCGGAAGCCTCCAGCAGCGTCCGGTGGAACAGGACGTCCGCCTCCAGGTAGGCCTCCAGGTCGCCGGACTTGCCGTGCACCGCCATCTGCATGACGGCGCCGGTGAGCGTGCCGCACTGGGCGGGCGTCGCGCGGAGCGCCGCGAGGTGCGCCGCGACCGGTTCGAGGCCGCGCCGCAGCTCGCCGAGCTCGCGGAGCTGCTCGTCGCGGCCCGGGCCGTCGAGCCGCCAGGCGATGATCTGCGGGTCGAACAGGTTCCAGCAGTGCCGGGGCGCGACCGTGATGCCGACGCGGCGGCGGCTCGTCACCATCCCCATCGACTCCAGCACCCGGATCGCCTCGCGGACCACCGAGCGGGAGACCCCGAACCGGGCCTCCAGCTGCTCGATCCGCAGCACCTCGCCCGCCGGGGCGGCCCCCGAGGTGATCTGCACGCCGAGCCGGTCGACGACGCTGCCGTGCAACCCGGCCTGGCTGTCTCGCACCATGGCGTCAATCATCACACGATTGCTTCGATGCAGGCACACCGGGATGTCAAAGGTATGTTTTTTCGAGCTGCCCCCTTGATAACGGCTGGTTAATGAGGTGCACTCGGCGGGGTGGCGCGCCCCACCCCCGGGGTTCCCCCAGCCCGCCACCGAGGAGGATGACCCCACATGCACTCGATCGTGCTGGCCGCGGCGCCGCACGCGTCCAGCGGGCGGCTGGTGCCCGCCGCGCTGGCCGGCATCGCGCTGATCGTCGTACTGATCACCTGGCTGAAGGTGCACCCGTTCCTCAGCCTCACCCTCGGCTCGCTGCTGGTCGGGGCCATCGCGGGGCTGCCGATGGCCGACACGGTGAAGAGCTTCGGCAAGGGCTTCGGCGACACCGCGTCCGGCGTCGGCGCGCTGATCGCGCTCGGCGCGATGTTCGGCAAGCTGCTCGCCGACTCCGGCGGCGCCGACCAGATCGTCGACACCATCGTCGGACGGTCCGGGCGGCGCGCGCTGCCCTGGGCGATGGCGCTGGTCGGCGCGCTGATCGGGCTGCCGATGTTCTTCGAGATCGGCCTCGTGCTGCTGATGCCGGTGATCTACCTGGTGGCGCGCCGCTCCGGGCAGTCGATCATCGCGGTCGGCGTCCCGGCGCTGGCCGGGCTGTCGGCGATGCACGGGCTCGTCCCGCCGCACCCGGGGCCGCTCGTCGCGATCGACGCGCTGCACGCCGACCTCGGCGTGACTCTCGGCCTCGGCGTGCTCGTCGCCGTCCCGACCGTCGCGCTCGCCGGCCCGGTGCTGGCCCGCTTCGCCGCCCGCTGGGTGGACGTCGCGCCGCCCGAGCTGTTCACCACCGACAAGGAGGAGGGCGAGGAGGACCGGCGCCGCCCCTCGTTCGCGATCACGCTGGCGACCGTGCTGCTGCCGGTCGTGCTGATGCTGCTCAAGGCGTTCGCCGACATCGTGCTGGACGAGGGCACCGAGGCCTACACCGTCCTCGACAACCTCGGCACGCCGCTGATCGCGCTGCTGATCGCGGTGGTCGTCGCGATGTTCACGCTCGGCCTCGGCGCCGGCATGGACCGCCGGACGATCACCACGACGCTGGAGCGGTCGCTGCCGCCGATCGCCGGCGTGCTGCTGATCGTCGCCGCGGGCGGCGGCTTCAAGCAGACGCTCGTCGACACCGGCATCGGGAAGACCATCGCGGACTGGGTGGACGGCAGCGGGGTGTCCGTGCTCGTCCTCGGCTGGCTCGTCGCGGTGCTGATCCGGCTCGCGACCGGGTCGGCGACCGTCGCGACCGTCACCGCGTCCGGGATCCTCGCCCCGCTCGTCACCGGGCTGAGCACCGGCGACACCTCGCTGCTGGTCCTCGCCGTCGGCAGCGGGTCGCTGTTCTTCTCGCACGTCAACGACGCCGGGTTCTGGCTGGTGAAGGAGTACTTCGGGCTGAGCGTCGGGCAGACGATCAAGTCGTGGTCGCTGATGGAGACGGTGATCTCGGTCTGCGGCCTGGTGTTCGTCCTCGCGCTGAACCTCGCCATCTAGCGGCGCGTCATCTGGCGGCGGGCAGCCACAGGTCGAACGCGGCGCCGCCGCCGGGCGCCTCGCCCGCGGTCAGGTCGCCCCCGTGCGCGCGGGCGACGCCGCGGGCGATGGCGAGGCCGAGGCCCGCACCGCCCTCGTCGCGGGCGCGCGCGTCGTCCAGCCGGACGAACCGCTCGAAGATCCGCTCCCGGTCGGCGGGCGGGACGCCGGGGCCGTCGTCGGTCACCCGCAGCGTCACCCGCCCGCCGGCCGCGGCGAGCGCGACCCCGATCGCGGACGCCGCGTGCCGTTGCGCGTTGTCCAGCAGGTTGCCGAGCACCCGTTCGAGCTGCGCGGCGCTGCCGGACACCTCGAACGTCCCGGTCCCGGTCACCTCGACGGGCACCCGGCCGGTCGCGGCGCGGTGCGCCACCTCCTCCTGGACCAGCTCGCCGAGATCGACCCGGTCGTGGCGGGGCCGCTCCCCCGCGTCCAGCCGGGCGAGGAGCAGCAGGCCCGCCGCCAGGTCCTGGAGCCGGACGACGTCCTGCACCGCACCGTCCACGTCCAGCAGGTGCGGGTGCGCGGCGGCGACCTCCAGCTGGGTGCGCAGCGACGCGAGCGGGCTGCGCAGCTCGTGCGACGCGTCCGCGACGAACCGGCGCTGCCGCTCCACCGACCGCTCCAGCGCGCCGAGCGTCTGGTTCGTCGTGTCCGCCAGCCCCGCCACCTCGTCCCGCGACCCCGGCACCGGCACCCGCCGCGCGAGGTCGCCGGCCGACGTGATCGCCGCCATCTCCGCCCGGATCGCCTCCACCGGACGCAGCGCGCGGCGCGTCACCAGCCACGTCACCCCGCCGACCACCAGCAGCAGCAGCGGCAGCCCCAGCAGCATCGCCCGGGTCACCGACCCGACGGCCTGCGTGGCGAGCCGCGCCCCCGCGTAGACGACGACGGTCCCGCCCGTGGGCGGGGTCGCCTCCACCGCCGCGAACCGGTAGTCGGCCGCGTCGTGGTCGACGGTCGCGCGGCCGCCGGTGTAGCGGACGTCCGTCGAGACCTCGCCGCGCCCCGGATCGTTTCCGTGGTCGTCGTGGTCGTCGTCATCGTCCCTGCCCGTGGGCGCCGCCGACGGCGTCACCGACGACGACCCGGTACCGCTGATCGCGTTCAGGTCCTTGGTGACCGCGAGGACCCGGCCGTGCTCGTCGACGACCTGCACCGGATGGTCCCCGGAGTCGGGCAGGTCCAGCCGCGCCGCCGGCGTCCCCAGCGCGATCTGCGCCGCGACCTCCCGCGCGACGACCTCCGCCTGCAGATCGGACTGCTTCGTCAGGCTCCCGCGCAGGATCAGCAGCACCGCCAGCCCGGCCGCGACCAGCGCGACCGCCACCACCGCCGTCGCGGCGAGCGCCGCACGCGACCGCACGGACGCGAACGGCCGCCTCCTCCCGCCCGGCACGTCAGCCGCCGTCGGTGCTCAGCCGGTAGCCCGCGCCCCGCACCGTCGTGATCGACCGGCGGCCGAACGGCGCGTCCAGCTTGCGGCGCAGCGCGCTGACGTAGACCTCGACGATGTTCGGGTCGCCGTCGTAGGCGAAGTCCCACACGTTCTCGATGATCTCCGTCTTCGGCACCACCCGGCCCGCGTTCACGGCCAGGTGCTCCAGCACGGCGAACTCCTTCGCGGTCAGCTCGACCTCGTCGTCGCCGCGCCGGACCGTCCGGGACGCCGGGTCCACCCGCAGGTCGCCGAGCACGATCTCCGGTGCGCCGCCGCGCGTCCGGCGGCGCAGCAGCGCGCGGATCCGGGCCAGCAGCACCACGTAGGAGAACGGCTTGGTCAGGTAGTCGTCGGCGCCGGTGTCCAGGCCCTCCGCCTCGTCGTACTCGCCGTCCTTGGCGGTCAGCATGAGGATCGGCACCTCGGACCCGGCGGCGCGCAGCTCCGCGCAGACCCGGTAGCCGTTCAGGCCGGGCAGCATGATGTCCAGGACGACCAGGTCGTAGTCGCCCTCGGTCGCCCGGTGCAGGCCGGTGACGCCGTCGTGCGCGACGTCCACCGCGAACCCCTCGGCCGCCAGCCCGCCGGCCAGCGACCGCGCGAGCCGCCGCTCGTCCTCGACCACCAGCAGCTTCATGCCTCCAGCCTGCCAGAACGCACCTGAAGCGCTCTTCAGGAAGCTTCAGCGTCCCTTCAGCATCGGTCCCGCAGGGTGGTGGACGTCCGCTACTCCATCCGACGGGGAGAACGATGAAGCCCGACTTCCGCACGTTCCTGACCGGCCGGCGCCTGCTGGTCGCCGGCATCGCCGCCGCGGCCGTCGCCGCCGGGACGGCCGGCACCGCCCTCGCCGCGGGCCACGGCGACGACGACCGTCCGGCGAAGGCCCCCGCCGTCACCGCAGGCCAGGCGATGGGCGCCGCGCTGAAGGCGGTCCCCGGGACCGTCGGCGAGGCCGACCTCGACGACGGCGCCTGGGAGATCGACGTCCTCACCGGCGGCGGCGCCTGGCACGAGGTGACGGTCGACGCCTCCAGCGCCAAGGTCACCGCCGACCGGACCGGCCGCGGCTCCGACGCCGCCGAGGCGCAGGGCCTGAAGAACAGCAAGGTCACCGCGCAGCAGGCCGCCGCGACCGCGCTGAAGACCACCGCCGGGGCTGTGACCTCCGTGGAGCTGGAGCATGAGGGCGCTCAGCCCGCGTGGGAGGTCGAGATCGCCGGGCAGGACGGCGCACAGCACGAGCTGCTCGTCGACGGCGCCGCCGGCACGGTCACGAAGAACGAGACCGAGCACGAGGACCACGGCAAGAAGGAGGACGACGGCAAGCACGAGGACGGCAAGCACGACGACCACGGCGGCCACGGCGACCAGGACGACGACGACTGATCCCGCCCGCCATGCCCGCCCCGGGGCGCCGCGCACCGCGCGCGGCGCCCCCGGCGTCTCAGAGCATGATCTTGCCGCCGGCGATGTCGAGGGTCAGGCCGGTGAGCCAGGACGACTGGGCCGAGGCGAGGAACAGGGCGGCGGACGCGACGTCGCCGGGCTCGCCCATGCGGCCGAGCGGGTGGGTCGCGGCGACGAGGTCCTGCATCTCCCGCGGCATGTACCGCTCGGTGCGCTCGGTGCGGATCGCGGCGGGGGCAACGCAGTTGACGCGGACGCCCTGCCCGCCGACCTCGGCGGCGACGTGCCTGGTCAGCGCCTGGATGCCGGCCTTCGCCGCCTCGTAGGCGACCGGCGCGCCCCACGGGTTGCCCGTCTCCCGGCCGCCCGCGGTCGGCAGGTTCGACGGCGTCCGCCCCGCCGACGACGACGTCGTGACGATCGAGCCGGCGCCGCGCTCCTGCATGCCGGGCAGGAAGCTCTTCAGGGTGAGGAAGGTCGCGGTGAGGTTGCCGTCGACGACCGAGTGCCATTCCTCCTCGGTCATGGCGGCGGTCGGGCCGGGGCGGGCGATGCCGCCGCCGGCGAAGGCGCACAGCACGTCGGCGGGGCCGAGGTCGGCCTCGACGCGGCGGCGGGCGTCCTCGATGGCGGCGAGGCTGGTGACATCGGCGACGACGCCGATGCCGCCGGTCTCCTTGGCGACCTCGTCGAGGGCACCCGAGTCGCGGCCGAGCACCGCGACCCGGGCGCCCTCCGCGGCGAACGCGCGTGCGGTGCCGGCGCCGATGCCGCGCGATCCGCCGGTGATGACGACGACCTTGCCGTTGAGCTCGGGGTACATCGGAGCCTCCCTGACTGAGTGTGCGCTCATTCCGAGTTTGAGTGAGTACTCACTCATTGTCAAGCGGGCGCGCGTCCGGGCGACGTCGTCCTCGATCCGCAGGAACCTGGTCATCCCTCCATTCGACGCCCGTCCCGCCCCGGCCGCAACGGCCCGCCGGCGCCCCGGACACGCCCTGCGGAAGCCCGAAACCGGTCATCTACGGCCGATTGCGGCCACTTTTCCCATCTGTGTCAGGGGACTCACAAGCTCCTCGAGATAACTGCCAGTATTTGACGAACCCTCTCGGTAAGGGATGCGTCACAACTGAAAGCCGGTGGCATCGCGGTCCGCGCTGCCGTCCGGCCGATGTCCGGCGGACCGGTGGCCCGAACGCCACGGCGGAGGTGCGAATGGCGTGGGAGGACGAGCCGGGCGGGCACCCGCGCCCCCCGTCCGGAGGCATGCGCGGCCACCGCGCACCGGACGGGTACGGCGATCCGGGAGGGGTCCCGCCGCCGGGGGTGTCCGATATCGGGGTGCCGATACCGGAACCAGCGGACGAACGGGGCGCGCGGCCGGCCGTGCCGCATCCCCGCGTCGCGCCGCCGCACGCCCGCGCCGCCGTGCGGGCGCCGGACGGCCCCGTCGAGGACGTCGACGAGCGCGCCGAACCGCTGCGCGAGGCCGCGCTCCGGCGGCGCGCGCCCGGCCGCCTGCGCGCGCTGCTGCGCCCGAACCCCCCTCCCACCGCGGACCGGATCCCCCCTGTTCCTTCGAGCGGGCCCCTCCCCCCGACCGGGCCCGTCCCCCCGACCGAACGTCCAGTGAGGGCCGAGCACATGACCGAAGCGAGCACGCCGCCCCCGCCGCCCGCCCCGCGCGGCGGGACGCGGTTCTCCCCGCTGCTGTGGGCGTCCGGCGTCAACCGCGACATCCTCCGGCAGTCCCCCACCGACAAGACCCGCTTCCAGGGGCTCGGCAGCGTCGTGATCTTCACGGCGGCGCTGGCCGGCGCGTCGATGGCGGCGGCGCTGCACATCGCGCTGAAGGCCCCGTGGCCGGTGATCGTGCTGCTGACGGCGGGCTGGTTCCTCGGCATCCTGTCGCTGGACCGCTGGCTGGTCGCGTCCATGACCCGGACCACCAGCAAGTGGGGCGTGGTGTTCCTCGCCCTGCCCCGGCTGGCGCTCGCGCTGCTGTTCGGGTTCGTGCTGTCGATGCCGATCGTCCTGCAGATCTTCGCGCCGGAGATCTCGCAGGAGGTCAACGTCCTGCACGCCGAGGCGGAGTCGAGGTACCAGGCGCAGACGGCCGACGACCAGGTCGGCAAGCGCATCGCCGCGCTGGAGAAGCGCAAGCAGCAGCTCGAGGCGCAGATCACCTCCGGCGGCCTGCCCGCGACGCCGGACGCCGACCCGACGCTCAAGCAGCTCCAGGACAAGCGCGACCAGCTGCAGAAGGAGCTGGAGCAGCGGCGCGAGAAGCTGACCTGCGAGCAGCTCGGCAAGTGCGGGACGGGCCGCGCCGGCCTCGGCCCCGAGGCCCGCAAGCGCATCCAGGACTACAACGACACCAAGCGCGACTTCGACACCGCCGACACCCAGCTCAACAACTACCTGGCGCAGCTGAAGACCAAGGGCGTCCAGGACGCGCAGAACGAGCTGAACGGGCAGGGCGGCGCCGAGGGCGTGACGGCCGAGCTGACGCGGCTGAAGAAGCAGCAGTCCGCGCTGCAGGCCCAGCACGCGGCCGACACCCGCAAGTCCGACGGGATGGCGCTGCGGCTGGAGGCCCTCAACCGGCTGTCGCAGAAGAACGGGACGATCGGCACCGCGCACCTGTTCGTCACGCTGATGTTCATCGCGATCGAGCTGCTGCCGGTGCTGGTGAAGATGATGCAGATCCTCGGGCCGCCGACCGTGTACGACGACCTCGTCGCGGCGCACGAGCGGGAGAACCGGGAGACCGGCGCGCACCTCGCCCGGCGCGACGCGGACGTGGCGCGGGTCCGCGCCGCCGACGACGTCAAGTACGCGGGACTGGTGTACGACGCGCGCCGCGCGATGCTGGAGAGCCTCGCGCAGCGGACGGCGATGGCGGAGGGCGAGGTCGGCGAGGCGGCGCTGGAGGAGTGGAAGCGGCGCGAGATGGCGCGGATCCCCGCCGACCTCGACCGGTACGTCCGGACGGAGCCGGGCTACGGCGCTCCGCCGGCGTCCGCGTCCCCGGGCGGGTTCGGGTCCGGGTCCCCCGGCGGGCTCGGGTTCGATCCGCCGGTGCGGCCCGCGAACCCGGGCGGGATCGCGTTCGACCCGCCGGTGCCGCCCGGGAACGGCGGGTTCCCGGCGGGCCGTCCGGCGCCGTCGGGGGGCGGCGGTTTCGCGGGCGGCGGGCCGTCGAACGTCCGGGTGATGAACGGCCGGCCCGGCGACCCGTACGGCGGCGGCGCGCCGGGCGGCGGCGCGAGCGGCGATCCGGCGCCGTTCGGCGGCGCGATGCCCTTCGGCGCCGACCCGCACCGGGGCGCCCCGGAGGCGGGCGGCGGCCCCGCGCCCTTCGGCGGGAACCCGAACGGCAACGCGGCGCCGTACGGAGGCGGAAGCCCCCTCGGGTTCGGCGGCGGGCGGGCCGGGGGCGCGCCGCAGCCGTCGCGGTTCGGGCCGTCCGGCCCCGAGGGGCATGACGCCACCCGCCGGTCGCGCCGGGACCAGCTCCTCGGGCCGCTGACGAACTGGTGGCAGGGCCGGCGCCGGTGATCAACGTGGCGGAGACGTGCGTCGGGACGCGGGCGCTCGGGCCGGGGCTGCGCTCGGTGGTCTGGGTGCAGGGCTGCCCGTTCCGCTGCCGGGGCTGCGTCGCGCCGGACTGGATCCCGTTCCGGGAGGCCCGCCGGGTCGCGCCGGACGAGCTGGCGGACGAGCTGCTGGCCGACCCGGACGTCACCGGCCTGACGCTGTCGGGCGGGGAGCCGATGGAGCAGGCGGCCGGGCTGGCGGACCTGGTCCGGGCGGCGCGCGCGAGGCGCGAGCTGTCGGTCATCTGCTTCACCGGGTACCGGCGGGCCGAGCTCGCGGGCCGCGCGGAGGCCGCGGCGCTGCTAGCCGAGGTGGACGTGCTGATCGACGGCCGGTACGTGGCGTCCCGCAACGACGACCGGGGCCTGCGCGGCAGCGCGAACCAGCGCGTCCACCACCTGACGGGCCGGCTCGCGGGCGCGGCGGAGGAACTGGCGGGCGGTCCGCGCCGCGCGGAGGTGCGGGTCCGCGGCGGGGAGGCGCTGCTGGTCGGCGTGCCGCCCCGCGCGCTGTCCGAGGGCTTCGCCCGCGCCCGCGAAGGCACCGCCCGCGAAGGCACCGCCCGCGCGCGCGAAGGCACCGCCCGCAAAGGCACCGCCCGCGCGCGCGAAGGCACCACCAGGGGGCCCGGCGGCGGCACGGGCGGGGGCGAAGGCTTCACCGGCACGGTACGCGAGGGAACGAGCGGCGAGGAGTCCCGATGAGCGGCGCGAAGGTGATCTCGGTGGACGCGGCGGCGTGGCGGGACGCGCAGGCGTCCGCCCGCGACCTGGCGAAGGTGCGGCGGGACATGCCGCGCCTGCTGCGGCAGGTGGAGCGGGCCGCGCGCGACGACGTGGAGCGCGTGCGGCAGGAGGCGGCGGCCCGGCAGGACGGCACCGACCGCGCGCTCGCCGACCTGAGCGAGCACGCGAAAAAGCTGGAGGACGAGACCAGCCGGCGGCTGCGCAAGCACGGCAGGCAGCTGGCGGAGGGCCGCAAGCAGCTCGCCGAGCAGGGCGAACGGCTCGCCGCCGAGATCGCCCGGGAGCGCGCGGAGCGGCGCGCCGGGCTCGCGGCGGTGGACGCGCGGGTCGGCGAGCTGCGCGGCGAGAGCGACGCGGCGGCGGAGGCGGCGCGGCGGCTGTTCGGCGACGCGCGGACGATGCACGACGCGATCCGCGACACGCTGCCGCACGACCGGTTCGCGCCGGGCCGGCTGGAGCGGCTCGCGTCCCGGCTGGACGTCGCGCGCGGGAACCTGGAGGCGCACGCGGCCGGGTACTCGCTGAGCCAGGTGCAGGACCTCTACCTCGACCTGAGCGAGCTGCGCGCGGACGTCGAGCGGCTCGCGCTGGAGTGGGAGGCGCTCCGCGCGGAGGCCCTCGCCGCGCTGCGGACGGTCGCGGCGACGATCGAGGACAACGCGGAGCGTCCGATCGCGGAGGCCGACCCGGGCGTCGTCCTGGACGTCGACCACTGGACGGACGGCGGGCTCGGCGCGCTGCGCGACGAGGTGGCCCGGCAGGTCGACGCGGTCGCCGACCCGGACTGCCCGCTCGACGCCGCCGAGCTGCGCGCGCTGATCAGCGAGGCGGCGCCGGAGTACGAGGGGCGGCTGGACGCGCTGGTCGAGCGGGCCGCGGAGCGGATCGTCGCGTCGCAGCTGCGGGTGAACGTCGCCGAGCAGGTGGTGGCGGTGCTGGAGGGGCAGGGGTTCGCCTGGTCCGGCAACACCTACGCGGCCGGGGACGAGCGGCGCGCGTTCTTCAGCCGGCTGCGGCACCGCGCGGACGGCGGCGAGGTCGTGGTGGAGGTGGCGCCGGACGGCGACGGCCCCGGTTTCACGCTGCGGATCCTGTCGTACGAGGACGATCCGGACGAGGCGGCGCGGCGGGAGCGGTCGGCGGCGGTGAGCCGGGCGCTGCGCGCGGAGGGCCTGGACGCGGGCGACCCGGCGGAGGACGCCGCCGGGCCCGACCCGGCGCTGCGCGACTTCGCGGCGCTGTCGCGTCCGGCGGCCCGGGACGAGGCCGGCGAGAGCCCGCTGGTGAAGCGGGCCGGGGTGCGCGCCCGAGGGGCCGATGAGCGCTGAACCGGCCCCCGTCGACTCCGCCGAGGCGGTGCCCGAGCGGCTGCTGGCGCTGCGCGACGCGGCGCGCGAGGGCGAGTCGGTGCTGCTGCTGTACGGTCCGGGCGTCAAGGACGCGTTCGTGGACGGCCTGTACCGGCAGCACGATCTCGGCAGCGCGGTGTGGGAGGCGCTGCACGACGCCGGCTACGAGCGCGTCGTGTTCTTCTCGCTGGACGCGACGCTGACCGTCCGGGACGCGGCGTCGCGGCGCCTGCCCGCCGACCCCGAGGCGGGCGAGCGGCCGGACGGCGACGCGTCGGTGATGCGGCCGGGGTTCAGCGGACCGCTCGGCCGCCGCCGGCTGCGGCCCGCGCCCGCCGCGCCGGCGCGGGCGGAGAGCCGCGCGATGTCCGGCGCGTTCGCGGTGCGGATGCTGCGCAGCCTGATGCTGGACGAGTCGACGCCGACGGCCGTCGTCGTCGAGCAGCTGGAGGTGCTGGAGCGCTGGCAGGAGGCGCGGGCGCCGTTCGCGGCGGCGCTGGAGCGGTGGCTGGAGTTCCGGCCGGGCAGCCGCAACATCTGCGTGCTGGTGTTCGGCGGGGCGTCGCTCGCGGAGGTCCGCGCGTTCGCCGAAGGCAGCCGCGACCTGCCCGGGCTGGTGCAGGTGGTGCAGGCGGAGGAGCGGCGCCCGGCGCGTCCGGGGCTGCTGCGGCCGCCCGGCGAGGCGGAGCTGACCCGCCTCGTGCACCGGCTGCGGATCCAGCGGAACCTGCGGATCGCGGACTGGACGCGGCTCGCCGGAACGGTCCGGGCGATGGCGGCGCAGGACGTCCCGCTGGAGACGTGGGAGCGGCGGCTCGGCCGGCGGATGGCGGCGGAGGGCACGCCGCTCGGGCAGGAGCAGCTGCACCGGTACGGCTGGATCGCCGCGACGGTCGCTGACGGCGACGTGATGCGGCGGCTGGACGAGCTGGTCGGGCTGGAGCCGGTGAAGCGGCACCTGGAGGGCCTGCGGTACCGGCCGCCGGCGGGCGTCGAGCCGGTGTCGCACCACCTGGTCTTCACCGGCAACCCGGGCACGGGCAAGACGACGGTCGCGCGGATCGTCGGCGACCTGTACCGGGAGCTCGGGATCCTGCGGCACGGCCGGGTCCGGTCGGTGCGGGCGAGCGACCTCGTGGCGGGGTTCGTCGGGCAGACGGCGATCCGGACCCGCGAGGTGATCGACGAGGCGCTCGGCGGGGTGCTGTTCATCGACGAGGCGTACGAGCTGAGCGACCAGGCGGACGAGTTCGGCCGGCAGGCGATCACCGAGCTGCTCGCCCGGATGGAGGACGACCGCGCCGAGCTGGTGGTGATCGTCGCGGGCTACCCGGACGAGATGCGGGAGTTCCTCGACAGCAACTCGGGGCTGCGCAGCCGGTTCCCGCACGAGAACGTCATCGCGTTCCCCGACTACGGGCCGGCGGAGCTGGCGGAGATCGCGGCGCGGCAGCTGCGGCCGATGGGGATGGCGTGGGGCGAGGGGTTCGAGACGGCGCTCGGCGAGGCGGTCACGGAGCTGCACCGCACCCGCGACCGGGGGTTCGGCAACGCCCGCGCCGTCCGGGACGTCACGCAGGAGACGGCGGCGCGGTGGGCGCGGCGCGTGAAGGACGACCGCGACCTGCCGCTGGAGCCGCGCGACCTGCCGGAACGGCTGCGCCGCGACGCGCGCCCCGCGCCGCGCGACACCGCGGAGCTGCTCGGCGAGCTGAACGCGATGATCGGGCTGGCGCCGGTGAAGCGGAGCGCGGACGTCCTGGTGAAGCGGCTGCGGCTGCGCCGGCTGCGCGGGCAGGGCGAGGTCGTCGCGCCGAACCTGCTGTTCATCGGCCCGCCCGGCACCGGGAAGACGACGGTCGCGCGGCACTTCGGCCGGATCTTCAAGGAGATGGGGCTGCTGGAGCGCGGGCACGTCGTGGAGACGGGCCGGTCGCGGCTGGTCGCGTCCTACGTCGGGCAGACCGCGCCGCTGACCCGGCGGGCCGTGGAGCGCGCGCTCGGCGGGGTGCTGTTCATCGACGAGGCGTACGCGCTCACCTCCGGCGGCGACAACGACTTCGGGCAGGAGGCGATCGACACGCTCGTCGAGGAGATGGAGCGGCACCGCGGCCGCCTCGCGGTGATCGCGGCGGGCTACCCGGAGCCGATGCGCCGGTTCGTCGCGGCCAACGACGGGCTCGGCTCCCGGTTCGGCGAGACGATCGAGTTCCCCGCCTACGGGGTGGACGACCTGCTGGAGATCCTGCGGTCGATGGCGGAGCGGCAGGCCTACGAGCTGGACCCGGCGACGCTCCCGGCGGCGCGGGCGTGGCTCGACGGAGCGGCGCGGCGGCCCGGGTTCGGCAACGGCCGGACCGTCCGCCGGCTGCTGGAGCGGATGGAGGCGCGGCTCGCCGAGCGGGTCGTGGACCGCCCGGACGCGGACGCGCGGATGCTGAACCTGCTGCTGCCGGAGGATGTGCCCGATGACCTCGGCTGACCGCTGCCCGCTCTGCGCGGTGCCGATCGACGCCACGGCGGTGAACGCGGCGGCGACGCGGCAGGACGTGCGGTGCGCGGCGTGCGGGTGGACGCTCGCCGGGCCGTGGCGCCCCGGCCGCGCCGACCGGGCCGCGGCGGAGGCGGCGCTGTCGGCGGCGCGGCTGGAGTTCGACCTGCGGGCCGCGGCCCGCGCCGGCGACGACTGGCTCCCGTACGCCGCCCACCTGCGGGGAAGGCCGACGGAGGCGCAGTGGCAGGAGGCGCGGCGGGAGGTCGCCGCGCTGCGGGAGGCGGCCCGGCCGCCGTTGGCGGCGGTGCTGGACGCGCTCGGCCCGCACCGCGCGCTCGTCGTCGTCGCCGTGGAGGACGCCGGGGTCCGGCTGTTCGTGACGGGCGGCGTCCCGGCGGCGGGCCCGCTCGGGTTCCGCGAGCTGGCGGCGGTGCCGTGGCCGGCGCTGCTGCCGGGCCTGCCGTCGGACCCGGTGCACCGCAGGTTCCAGCTCGCGGGCGGGCCGTCCGGCATCGACCCGGCGTGGGCGGAGGCGACGATCGGCGGCGCGGCCGGCGACCTCGTGCGGCGGTACTGCACGTCCGTCGACACGGCGGTGATGTCGGGGCTGCCCGGCATGCCGTTCCCGGACGCGGTCGTGCGGGCGTTCACCGACCTGCTGCCGGACGTCCGGATCGCGGCGGGCGAACCGGACGCGGCGGCGCTGCTCGAGCGGGTCCTCGCGGAGCGGCCGATCGCCCTGTCCTACGGGCTGGCGGCGCTGCGGTCGCGGCCCGGCGACGGCGCCGCCGAGGTCGTGCGGCTGCCGCTGTTCCCGGCGGGCGCGCGGGCCGGCGACGAGGCGGAGGTGCGGGTGCGCCGCCCGCCCGGCCCCGACCAGGAGACCGCGCTCGCCGTCGTCACCTGGGACGACCCGCCGGAGCCGGTCCGGATCGTGTCGGCGCGGATGCCGCGCGGCGCGGCCGGGCTCGTCCGGGTGGCGCTCGACGGCCCGGGCCGGCTCCGGTTCCTCGAACCGGACACGGTGGACGCCGACGCCCCCGCCTGGCCGGACCTGCTGCGCCGCGTCCCGCGGCGGCTGCCCGCCGCCGCGTTCGCGACCGAGCTGGTCTGCGTGCTGGAGCTCGGCGGCCGCGCCGAGACCGCCCGCCGCCGCCGCGACCTCGTCGCGGACCTGCTCGAACTGCTCGGCGACGAGCTGGGCGGCACCGCCCGCGTCGCCGTCGTCGGCCACCTGGACCATCCGATCGACCCGAAGCACAAGAACCGGGACGTGGTGTCCGGCGGGCCGCTGCAGCCGGCCGACGACGCCGCCCGCACGCTCGCGGACCTGCCATCCCCGCCGTCCGGGCCGTTCGGCGCGCGCGCGGCGCCGCTGGAGGACTCCCTCGACCGGGCCGCCGCGCTGCTGAACGGCCCCCGCGACGGCCGCGCCCGGATCCTGCTCACCGTCGCGGGCCGCCCGCCGCACCCCGGCAGCGGGCACGGCGACGTGATCCGGCCCGTCGAGCCGTGCCCGCACCGGCTGAACTGGCGGCAGTCCGTCGCGCAGCTGGAGGCGTCCGGGGTGCGGCTCATCGCGGTGACCGACGCGCCCGCCCCGAAGAGCACGCCGGGGCAGGGCGTCCCGGGGCAGGACGGCCGCCGCCGCGACGCCCCGGAGTGGGCGGTGCTCGGCGCCGCGCACCGCACCGACCTCGACTCCGCCGACGCCGCCGGGCTCGCCAAGGTCCTCGGCGTCCTGCCCGACGGCGACGCCCCGCCGCTGCCGTTCCCCCTCGTCCCATGACCCCGACGACCCGCGCCCCCGACGACCAGCGCCTCGACGACCAGCCACTCGAACCCCAGGACCCCGCGCGAAGGAAGGCCCCGCCCCGTGAACGGCACGACCCCGTGAAAGGCCCGGCATGACCGAACCGTCCCCGACCGAGGAAGCCCGGCACGACGAGCCCGCCGCCGGCGGCCCGGCCGCCGGGCCGCCGCCGCCCGCGCCGCCGCAGCCCCGCCGCATCGGGCTGTGGGGCGCGCCGACCTGCGGGAAGACCACGTTCCTCGCGGCGCTGCGGATCGCCGCCGAGGAGGGCGGGCACGACGTCCGGCTCGTCGGCTGCAACCGCGCGTCCACCGAGTTCCTCGCCGACACCACCCGGCAGCTGAAGATCGAGCGCCGGTTCGTCCCGGCGACCCGGGAGCTGCCGCCGAACCTCGCCTGGCAGCTGCACGGCACGCACATCAAGAAGGTCCGCCCGGACACCGGCAGGCTCCGCTTCAAGCGGCGCCGCCCCGTCCCGTACACGGTGATGCTGGACATGATGGACGCCCCCGGCGGCATGTTCAGCAGCCGCCCGGAGGACCGGGCCGCGCGCGAGCCGTCGTCCGGGCTGCGGTTCAGCAGCTCCGCCGGCGACGGCGACGGCGGGTCCGGCGACGGCGGCGGGGGCGACGCCGAGGAGCGGCTCGTCCGGCACCTCGCGGGCTGCGACGGGCTGCTGTTCCTGTTCGACCCGACCCGCGAGCGGGAGATGAACGACGCGTACGCGTTCTTCCAGCGGACCGTCCTGCAGATCTCCGAGCTGGCCGGGACCAGCGGCGTCGACCACAAGCTCCCGCACCACCTCGCCGTCTGCATCACCAAGTTCGACCACCCCGAGGTGTACGAGCGGGCCGTGCGGCTCGGCTACGTGACGCCGCCCGCGAGCATCTTCGGGATGCCGCGCGTCGACGAGACCCGCGCGCTGGAGTTCTTCCAGGACCTGTACCGGGGGACGCACGCGCACGACCCCGTGAACTCGCTGCTGCGCGGCATCCGCTCGCACTTCGGCGAGTCCCGCACCCGCTACTTCGTGACGTCCGCGATCGGGTTCTACCGCGACCCGATCGAGAACCGCTTCCAGCCGGAGGACTACCTGAACATCGCCGAGCAGTCCGACGGCGGCGACGGCCTCGCCGGCGAGGACCGGTTCCGCATCCGCGGCGACGTCGCCCCGATCAACGTGCTGGAGCCGGTCATGTGGCTCGCCGGGAACGTGGGCGAACCGTGACCGACCAGGCTCCCGCCCGGGAGGCGGCGGCGCTGCGGGCCGGCTGGGCGATCCGCGGCAAGCCGCCGGGCAGCTACGACGAGTACCGCGTCACCGGCTGCGGCGGCCCCGACTTCAGCTCCGCCGACTACGCGCACATCCTGCGGCACTTCGCGCTCGGCACCCCGTCGCCGGGCCGGTCCGGGCCCGCCGCGCTGCCGTGGATCACGATCAGCGAGGTGCGCGGCGGCGACGACGGCACCCGCATCGGCGTCGCGCTGGAGGACTGGACGGGCGAGGCGGACGGCGCGGGCCGTCCCATCGCCGAGACCCGCTACCTGTGCGTCCCGTACGAGGCGCTGCGCGCGGTGCCGGTGTCGTACGCGAGCCTGTACGAGGCGCTGTCCGCGCTGACGCCGCCGTTCCCGTCCGACGGCCTCGACCTGCGGGTCCCGCCGCTCGACCCGGCGGCCGCGGCGGAGGCGCTCCAGCGGTTCGGGGTGCAGCGGGTCGCGGCGGCGGCGTCGCTGCTGCTCGACGGCCCCGTCACCGTGACCGGCGCGCCGGACCTCGCCGCCGTGGACCGGCTGGCGTTCCTCGACGCCGTCGCGGCGCTGCTGCCGTACGGGTGGCGGACCCGGTTCAGCGCCGCGACCTGGGACCAGAGCGGCAACCGGAACGTGTCGCTGGCGTTCGCGCGGCAGGTCCGCGAGCGGACCGCCGAGCTGGACTGGCGGGCGCCCCGGCTGCCGGAGCGCGACACCCCGGGCCGCGCGTACGCGGAGACGCTCGCCGACCTGTTCGGGGAGCGGGGCCGGACGGCCGCCGAGGTCGTCGCGCATCTCGCGGAGGCCACCGCGCCGCTCGCCGACGCCGACCCCGGCGCGGTCGTGCGGGTGCTCGGCGGCCTCGACTGGCCCGCGACCGTGCTGCAGGCCGTGGAGCGCGGGACGTACGACCCCGCCGACGTCCGGGACCTGCTGGCCGCCGGGCGGCACCGCGAGCTCGGCGACGCCGGCGCCCGGAAGATGCTGTACGCGCTGATCCGGGAGCGCGCCCCCGAGGACGTGCCGCTGCTGCGCGAGCGCTGGGCGGAGGTCGCGGGGACGACCGTGACGCCGTTCCGGGAGCTGTGCGGGGCGGTCCGCGCGCTGGTCTGGAGCGGCGAGGACGTCCCGTCCGGCGCGCGCGCGGCGCTCGCACTGCCGTACTTCCAGCTCGCCCATGACCTCGGCCGCGCCGACGACCTGCTCGCCGCCGTGGTGACCGCGCCGAAACGCGACGTGGACGAGGTCGGCGCCGAGGCCGCCGCGCTGGTCGTCCTCGAAGCGATCGGCCCCGCCGCGGTCGCCCCGGCGGGCCCGCAGTGGCCGCAGACGCTCGGCGAGCTGGGCCGGTCCCCGCGCGTGGTGTGCGCGCTGATGACCGCCGTCGGGCGCGGCGAACCCGCACCGCTGCAGGCCTGGTACGAGTGCCTCACCCACCACCTGCCCGAGTCGCTGCTCGGCCTGTTCCGCAACCTGATGTTCTCGCCGCTGACGCCCGTCCAGGGCGACCAGTTCGCCGCGCTCGCCCGGCACGACCCCGCCTGCGTCGGCGACGTCGTCGCCCTCGCCGCCGAGGCGCGCCGCCTCCCCCTCGTCCTCGACGGGCTGGCGGACTGGCTGACGTCGCTCGACCGGATCCCGGCGGGCGACGCGCTGGTGCTGAAGGGCCGGCTGGCGCGGGCCGCCGCGCCCGACCCGGCGTCCCTCGGCATGCTCGACGGGCTGCTGCTGTGGCTCGCCGCTCCCCCGCACCACGTGACCGGCACCGCCACCGCCGACCACCCCGCCTACTGGGAGGGGTTCCGGTCGGTGTGGGCGCGTCCCATGCCGCAGGGACGCGCGGACCGGCGGCGCGAGACGCTGGCCGCCTGGCTGCGGGCGGGCGGCTGGGCCGCGGGCGGCGGCGCCGGGCCCGTCCTGATGCTCGCCCGCGAGCTGATGGCCGGGCCGCACGACGAGGCGCGGCCCGTGGCGAAGGCGATGCTCGCCGCCCGCGCGAACGTCCCGGCGCTCGGCGCCGTCGCGGAGTACCAGGTCTGCCGGCACGAGGCCGAGCAGCTCTTCCCGGAACTGGCGAAGGACCCCTTCATGACCGTGCTGACGAACCTCCCGCAGAACGCGACCGCCGGGCACATCGCGACCCTGTGCGCGCAGGAGATGGCCCGCGGCGTGCCGGCCGCGCAGATCGCCGACACGCTGCTGAACGGGCTGCCGAACATCACCGCCGGCACCGTCGTGGAGCTGATCGGCGAGGTCCGGTTCGCGCTCACCGAACTGGAGGACCCGGACGCCGCGAACCGCGCGCTGGACCTCGCCCGCGCGATCGCCCGGTACCCCGGCGTCGGGCCGGGGCTGCGCACCCAGGCCGCGGCGGTCGCGCTCGCCGAGATCGCCTTCTGGCACCGGGTCATCGAGATCACCGCCGCCGACCAGGACGGCGAGCTGCTGATCTCCGAGGAGACCCGGGACGGGCTGAAGCGCAGCGCGGACCGGGCGCAGTCCCTGCTCAAGGCGTCCAAGCCCGCCCGCTGGGGGCGGGGCGGCGGCGGCCGGTCGTGACGGCCGCCGTCGACATCGGGACGGCCACCACCCGGATCAGGACCGCCGCGGGCCTCACCGTCCTCGCGACGCCGCCGCCCGGCGCGATCGCCGGGGTCCTCACCCGCGCGGCCGGGACGGACCGTCCCGTCACCTGCGTCGTGCCCGACCACTGGCGCGACCACGGCGCCGGCCTCGCCCGGCAGGAACTGCTGCACGCGACCGTCCTGCCGGTCGGGCCCGCCACGCTGATCGGGCGGTTCGCCGCCGTCGCCGCGCACGCCGCCGCGCGGACCGGCCCCGGCCGCTACCTGGTCTGCGACGCGGGCGCGTCCGGCACCGGGTTCGGGCTGTGCGAGGTGTCCGGCGAGTCCGTCCGGCTCGTCGACGCCGTCTTCGACGCGGGCGCGGGCGGCGACGCGTTCGGCGAGGCCGTCGCGCCCGGGCGCGGCCGGGAGTTCGCGGCGTCCGCCGCGCGGAACGCCGAGCGGCTCGCCACCATCCTCGCGACCGCCCGCGAGAAGGCGCTGTTCCGCAACGCGCTCGCGGTCCGCGCCGGCGACCTGGAGATCACCGCGGGCGCGCTGCTGGAGGCGTTCGAGCCGCTCGGCGCGCGGCTCGCCGCGCTCGCGGGCCGCTGGTCCGCCGCGTCCGCGCGGCCGGTGCTGACCGGCGGGTTCGCCGCCTTCCCGCCGGTCGCGGAGGCGCTCCCGGACGCCGCCCCGCTCGGCCCGCACGCCGCCGTCGAGGGCGCCGCGCTCTTCGCCGCCGGGGTGTTCCGGGAGGCGCCGCTGCCCGACGTCCGGCTCCCGATCCACCGGATCCGGGACGGGCTGCCCGCCGAGGCCGAGATCGGCGTCCCCGGACGGCCCGGCCGGTTCGCCGCCCTCAACGGCCGCGACCTGCTGCTGTGCCACCGCCGCGAGCCGACGCTCGGCGCGCCGTCGCTGATGCTCGACGACGCCGGGACGCTCCCGGTCGAGGTCGACGGACGTCCCGTGCCCTGCCGCGTCCCCGGGCTGCCGCCCGGCGCGTACCGGCTCGGGCTCCGCGCCGCGACCCGCGGCCCCGTCGTCGCCCTGTTCCCCCTCGCGCCGGACGCCGACCCGGTGCCCGTCCCCCTGGAGAGGCCCGCCCGATGACCGACGCGCCCGACCCACCCGGCGCGCCCGGCGCGCCCGCCGGCGCGCTCGCCGCCTTGGAAGCCGCGCTCGCCGCCGCGCTCGCCGAGGCCCGCGCCGTCCCGCCGGGCGACGACCTCGCCGCGTTCCGGTTCGTGTCCGGGCTGGACGAGGCGCTGCACGACCTGCCGGAGCTGCTGGAGACGCTGCCCGCCCTCGCCCGCGGCGGCGACCTCGGCCGCGACCTCGTCGCGCACTTCGAGGAGACCACCGCCGAGCTCGCCCGGATGCGCGCCGACCTCGCCGCCGACCGCCGCCGCCTCGACGGGCTGCGCCCCGCCCTGGACGCGATGAAGGCGACCGCCGGCGAGCACGCCGCCGTCCGCGCCGAGCTCGCCGAACTCCACCGCCTCGACGCCCTCCGCGCCGACCTCGACGCGCTCCGCGCCCAGCGCGACGCGTTCGACGCCCGCCTGCCGGAGCTGAACGCGGCCCGCGACGCCGAGGACGGCCTCGACGCGTCCGCCACCGCCCTGCTCCGCCTCACCGGCACGCAGCTGGACCGGCTGAACGCGCAGGTCAGGGAGGCCGTCGAGAACGCGGCCGACGCGGAGGCCGAGCTCACCGCCGCGCGGCGCCGCCTCGCCGACGAGCGCGCCGCCGTCGAGTCCCGGACCGCCGAACTCGCCTCCCTCGCCGACGGCTTCACCGCGCTGCAGGCCGACGCCGAACGGCTCATGCCCGCGCTCGCCCGCTACCGCGACGCCGACCGCGCCCTGCTGGACGGCCTCGCCCGCGGCTCCCTCGTCAAGTCGTCCGGCCTGCAGCGCGCCCGCGACGCCCTCGACCTGGTCGAACGCACCCTCGAAGACCTGGACGCCGCGCTCGCCGCCGCCCTGGAGATCCACGACCACGCGCACGCCGAGGCCCGCCGCGTCCTGCCCCTCACCTAATCCGGTTGACCTTCCGGCGGGGTGTCGGGTCTGCTGGCCCGATGGCGAAGATGCACGCCGGCGAGGTCGAGACGGACCCGGACCTCGTCCGTCGGCTCGTGCGCGGCCGGTTCCCGGAGTGGGCGGCGCTGCCCGTCGAGCGGGTCGCGTCCGGCGGGACCGTCAACGCCGTCTACCGGCTCGGCTCCGCGCTGTCCGTCCGGCTGCCTCTGACCGCGGGCGGCGTGCGGGCGCTGGAGCACGAGGCGCGGTGGCTGCCGGAACTCGCGCCGAGCCTGCCCGTCGCGATCCCCGCCGTCGCCGGGACGGGCGGCCCCGCCGAAGGCTTCCCCTGGCCGTGGGCGGTGCACCGGTGGCTCGACGGTTCGCCTCCGACCGAAGGCGAGGCCGGGGACGGGCTCGCCCGCGACCTCGCCGGATTCGTCCTGGCCCTCCGCAAGACCGGCGTGCCCGGCGGCCCGGCCGCGTACCGCGGCGGCCGGCTGGCGTCCGTCGACGCGTCCGTGCGGTCGGCGGTCGACGAACTGCGCCGCACCGACGAACCCTTCGACGCCGCCGCGATCCTCGCGTCCTGGGACGAATCGCTTCGCGCCCCCGCCTGGACCGGCCCGCCACGCTGGCTGCACTCCGACCTCATGCCGAGCAACCTGCTGGTCGACGCCGCCGGACGCCTCACCGGCGTCCTCGACTTCGCCACCTGCGGCATCGGCGACCCCGCCTGCGACCTGATCCCCGCCTGGAACCTCCTGCCGCCCGGCGCCCGGCCCGCGTTCCGCGACGCGGTCGACGCCGACGACGCGACCTGGCTGCGCGGACGCGGCTGGGCCCTCTCCATGGCCGTGATCCAGCTGCCGTACTACCGCACCACGAACCCGATCATCTCGGCCAACGCGCGGTACACGATCCGCTCCGTCCTCGACGCCTGACCAGGGCCGCGGACACCCTCCCAGCGGGCACCGGATCAGGGGACGCGGGCGACCGCGCACAGCATCGACACGTCCTCGACCGCCGGACGGTCCTCCGCCGGCTCCTCCGGACGCCACTCCACCACCGACCCCACGCCCGGCGGCAGCAGCTCCAGCCCGTCGAAGAACCGCGCGAACTCGTCATGGCTCCGCAGCCGGAACGGCACCCCGCTCCGCTCGTTCGCCTCCACGTTCACCGCGTACTCCTCCGGCGTCAGGTAGTCGCCGGTCGCGTGCGTCATCACCAGGTGGCTGCCGGACGGCAGCGCGCCGAGCAGCGTCCGGACGATCCCGTACGGGTCGTGGTCGTCGGTGATGAAGTGCATCGTCGCGACCAGCATCAACGCCACCGGCCGCGACAGGTCCAGGGTCCGCCGCAGGTCCGCGTCGGCGAGGATCTTCTCCGGGTCGCGCAGGTCCGCGTCGATGTAGGCCGTCCGGCCCTGCGGCTCGCTTGTCAGCAGCGCGCGGGCGTGCACCAGCACGATCGGGTCGTTGTCCACATAGACGATCCGCGCCGACGGGTCGATGCCCTGCGCGATCTCGTGCACATTGCCGGCCGACGGCAGCCCGGTGCCGATGTCGAGGAACTGCCCGATCCCCGCCTCGCCCGCCAGGTAACCCACCACCCGCCGCATGAACGCGCGATTCTCCCGGGCCGCGAGGCTCACCGTCGGAAACGCCGACGCCACCATCTCCGCCGATTCCCGATCGACCGCGAAATTGTCCTTGCCGCCGAGCCAGTAGTTGTAGCGGCGGGACGGATGCGCCTTCGTCGGGTCGATCCCCGGCGGAACCCGCTCAGCGTCCACGGCGCCCTCGCTTCGTCGCCCGCCGCGAAACCGCGACGGAAGTGAAATGGCAGGACCCCATTATGCGTGGCAGGATCGGTCCAGCGCATCGGCTACCCGGGAAGGCACACGGTGGACCCGTTCTACAGCCCGTTCGACTTCGCGATTCAGGAAAACCCCTACCCGGTGTACGCGGAACTGCGCGAAAAGTCACCGGTCTACCGCAACGAAACGGACGACTTCTGGGCGCTGTCCCGGCACGGCGACGTTCTGTCCGCACTCCGCGACTCCGCGCGTTTCTCCAGCCGCAACGGCCTGCGCATCGAACCCGCCTTCTGGGGCCCCGAAGCGGAGAAGTTCTTTTCGTTCGTCGCCATGGACCCGCCCAAGCACACCCGCATGCGCGGCCTGGTCTCGCGCGCCTTCACCGCGCGCCGCGTCCAGGAGCTGGAGCCCCGCATCCGCGAGATCGCCCGCGACTGCGTCCGGCCGCACCTCGACGGCGACACCTTCGACCTGATGACCGACTTCGCCGGCCGCTTCCCCACCGACGTCATCTCCGAGCTCGTCGGCGTCCCGGAGGCCGACCGCGGCATGGTCCGCGACCTCGGCATGGCGATCATGTACCGCGGCGAGGAGGGCGACGACCTGCCGCCCGAGGCGCTGCAGGCCATCGGCGCCCTCGTCGGCTACTACACCGACCTGACGATCGAGCGGTCCAAGGAGCGCCGCGGCGACCTGCTGTCGGGCCTGCTGGACGCCGCCGACGGCGACGACCGCCTCACCCCCGAGGAGATCGTCGGCGTGCTGATCCTGCTCGTCGGCGCCGGCATCGAGACCACCATGCTGACGCTCGGCAACGCCTGGCACGCCGCCTGGCTGCACCCCGCCGAACGGGCCCGCGCCCTCGGCGGCCGCATCGGCGACTGGATCGAGGAGACGCTCCGCTGGGAGCCGACGTCGCAGGTCCTCGCCCGCACCGCCACCGAGGACATCACCCTGCACGGCGTCACCATCCCCGCCGACGCGAAGGTCCTCCTGCTCACCGGCGCCGCGAACCGCGACCCGTCCGTCTTCCCGGACCCGGACCGCTTCGACCTCGACCGCGACACCGGCGCGTCCCTCGCCTTCGGCAACGGCCGCCACCACTGCCTCGGCGCGAACCTCGGCCGCCTCGAAGCGCGCATCGCGCTGGAGGAGGTCACCGCCGTCGTCGCCGACTACGAGATCGACGAGGCGGGCGCGCAGCGCGTGCACTCCTCCAACGACCGCGGCTTCGTCACCCTTCCGACCCGCATCACGGCGCGCCGCTGACCCGGCCCTCCCGGGGCGCGCCGCGCGCCGGGCCCTTCACCGCGCCACCGCCGTGACATAAGGTGCCAGGGTCGGTCAACGATCGCGTAAGGGGCGGTTGTGGACGGTCTCGAAGCGAAGGTCTGGCGCCGCTACGGCCACCTGCGCATCTACGTGTCGCGCGGCGGCAGCGGGATCGGCTGGTACGACGTCCGGACGGGCCGCCACGAACTCACCGCCCCCGACCTGGCGGCCCCGTTCTGGAACGCCGTCCGCACCGAATGCCGCACCCTAGGCGAGCCCGCACCAGAGCCCACGCCGCCCGCGCCCGGCACACATCCTCCCGGCGGTACCCCCACAACGGACCACGCACGCCCCGAGCCCGCCCCGCACCCACCGCCCACACACAACACCCATCCGCCAGCGACAAGCACTGAAGACGCACCGACCGCAGGCGCTAGACGCACACCCGCCGCAGACGGTGAACTCACGCCAGCCGCAGACACTGGACGCACACCGGTCGCAGGCACTGGACACACGCCGGTCGCAGGCACTGGACACACGCCGGCCGCAGACGCTGGACGCCCGTCGGCGGCAGGCGCTCGCTCCGCACCGGCCGCAGACGAACCAGAGCTCGACCTCGCCCTCAACCGCCCCGGCGCCGCCGCACAGGCCCGCGCCGACGAACTCCGCGACTGGCGCACCCGCCTCGCCGCCCTCTTCGGCGCCCGCACCCAGGCCCACGACTTCGCGGTGGGCGCGAAGGCCGAACGCGTCATCGGCGGCAAGCTCGACAAGTGGGCGCGCAAGCACGGCTGGCACGTCCTGCACGCCGTCCCCGTCGGACGCCGCGGCGCCGACATCGACCACGTCCTGATCGGCCCGTTCGGCGTCGTCACCGTCAACACCAAGAGCACACGCGGCAAGGTATGGGTGGCCGACAACGGCATCATGGTCGGCGGCACGAAGGTCGACTACCTGCGCAACTCCCGGCACGAGGCCCAGCGCGCCCGCAAACTCCTCGCCAACGCCTGCGGACGCCACGTCCCCGTGCAGGCGGCCGTCGTCTTCGTCGGCGCGAAGGGCTTCACCGTCCGCAACGGCGGCCCGCACGACGTCGCCGTCCTCCGCGACGTGCGAGCGTTCCGCCGCTGGCTGCGCCGCTGCGGAAACGTCCTGAGCCCCGAACAGGTCGCCGAAGTGCACGCAGCAGCACGCCGCCCCAACACGTGGCGTCCATAAACGCTCCGCGCGTGGGGCAGGCGCGTCATCCGATCGGCTTTTCCTAAGCTGCTTCGTCATGCCTATCGCGCACGTCTCTTCCGCTTCGACTGAAGGGCTTAGTACCGTCTGGAAGAACCGTTCGGCCGGGAAGCCCGAGTGATTTCCTAATGGACGACGGGGTGTTCGGGTGTATCGGCAAGAGGGGTGTTCGGGTGGTGGGGTGGCGCTTGCGTACGGGGCCGCCCCTCCAAAGTCAAGGGCGCCTTCGGCGTCGCTACGCGATGGA